>CAJOGG010000061.1 GCA_905234205.1 uncultured Synergistales bacterium
TCATAATCGGAGGTGGCCCGGCTGGATTAATCGCTGCTATAAGAGCTGCTTCACTTGGTCAAAACGCCGCTATAGCCGAGAAAAATCATTCGCTGGGAGAAAAATTATTGCTATCTGGAAAAGGACGCTGCAATTTTACAAACGCTGAAAGTGATATGAACGTCTTTATCTCAAAATATGGCGATAAAGGAAAGTTTTTATACTCATCATTCAGCAAGTTCGGCCCCGCTGAAGTCGTTAGGTTCTTCAAAAAGATCGGAGTCGAGTCAGTTGAGGAACGCGGCAAAAGAATCTTCCCTGTTGTTGGAGGATCACAAAGAGTCTTAGACGCATTGATAATGCAGTGCAAGAAATACAACGTCAAGATTATGCGTAACACTCAAGTCAAAGCACTCAAAGTTAGAAATTCTCATGTTGATCGTGTCATAACTGATAGAGATGAATTTTACGCGGATAAATACATTCTAGCGACCGGCGGCAAGTCTCACCCCAAAACAGGCTCAACAGGGGACGGCTATAGATTCGCGCTCCAAGCTGGCCACACTATCACGAATTTATATCCCGCTCTCGTTCCTATTAGGACACGCGAAACTTGGGTAAAACTTGCTAGCGGTTGTGAGTTAAAAAACGTCAGGCTAACTGTAATTCTTAATGGTAAGGATATTGATAACAGGTTCGGAGAAATGGAATTTACCAACTTTGGAATAAGCGGCCCCATTGTCATGGATATAAGCTCACACGTTCCAGACTGGCAGGGAGATTTAGAATTATCGTTAGACCTCAAACCAACACTTACGCACGAAATCTTGATTGAAAGAGTTAAACGCGAGATAAAAAAATTCACTGGTCATAAAAGATTCGCCGGATTAGTTCGTTCACTCGTGCCCGCTAAATTAGTTGCCCTTATACTCGAGCTTTCTGACATTCCACACGATAAACCCATTGAATATATTTCAGACGAGGAGATTTCCGATTTCATTAAGCTCTTGAAGGATATACGCATGAACGTAAACGGCCTATGGAGCTTTAATAATGCTGTCGTGACTCGCGGCGGAGTAAGTTTGCAGGAGGTTGACCCGGCTACAATGAAATCAAAGTTGTGCGATAATTTGTATTTGGCCGGAGAAATTCTGGATCTCAATGGCCCTTCAGGAGGCTTTAACTTACAAGTCTGTTGGAGTACAGGTTACATAGCAGGGAGTGTTAACAAATAAATGTTACTCGTACTTGACATAGGCAATACAAATACTGTAGCAGGAATTTATGATGGTGATGAATTAATCGCACAATGGAGGCTATCTTCAATTCTACATACGTCCGACGAATTAGGCGTATATTTATTGACGTTGTTAGCAACAAGGGATATTGACCCGGCGGAAATTTCCGGAGCGGCTTTTGCAAGTGTGGTACCCTCGTTGGATTTCTCAATGATGCAGGCAATAAGGCAATATTTTAACGTTGAGCCTTTACAGGTTTCCGCGCTTACGAATACTGGAATGGAAATTCGCACAAAAAATCCTCGTGAGGTTGGAGCAGATAGAATCGTGAACGCTTTCGCGGGTCGTGAAAAATATGGTGCGCCTTTAATAGTTGCTGATTACGGAACTGCGATAACGTTTGATGTAGTTTCAGAGAACGGAGCTTACCTCGGTGGAGCAATTGCACCTGGTCTCAATTCTGGAATATCCGCGCTATTCTCAAAAGCTGCTAAGTTGCCTCAAGTGGCTTTGTCAATTCCTGAAAGCGTCATTGGTCGTAGCACTGAAGAGGCCATACAATCGGGAATATTATTCGGGAATGCTGGCTTGACTGACAGAATAGTGAACATGATTCGCGCTGAACATGGGCTCGAAAAAGCTAAGGTTGTGGCTACTGGTGGGCACGCTGGATTGGTGGCCAAGGTATCAGAAACTATTGATTACGTTGATAAATGGCTGACGTTGGAGGGCTTGAAAATAATTGCTAATAGGAGGGCTTGAACTCAAGAATCGTTTGTGCCTTGCACCTTTAGCCGGGATAACAAGCTTACCAGTTAGAGAATTTTTCACGGAGTTGGGAGCGGCTCTGACTCATACGGAAATGATAAGCTGTGCAGGATTGATTCGCGACAATGCTAAGACTTGCGACATGCTAGGAACTTCTGAACGTGAAGGGCCGTTAATAATACAACTCTTTGCGCCCGACTCGAATATATTAATCTACGGGGCTGAACGTGCAATAAAAATCTGCAAAAAGTTTTCGGGCTTGGGAATTAATATGGCCTGTCCTATGCCTAAGATAACAAAAAATTCATGTGGGGCGGCGTTGCTTCATAAACCTGAAACGGCTGGCGAAATGGTAAGAGGCTTGAAGACTCTCGGCTATCCTGTATGGGTAAAAATTCGAAGGCTTGAGAAAGATTCGGACACGTTGAATTTTATTGAGACTCTTGCAAATTCCGGGGCCGATAATGTTTGCCTGCATGGTCGTACAGCTTCACAACGTTATGAGGGACTCGCAGACAGAAATATAACGAGACTTGCGGCTGAAAATTTTCCCGGGCTTATAAGTGCTAGCGGTGACGTTAAGAGCGTGAATGACATTGACGAATATCTATCGTTCGGTTGTGTTGCAGTGATGCTCGCTAGAGGAGCTATTGCAAACCCGTTTTTGTTTAGCGATTCTGTTATGCGCATTGACGAGTTAATTAAGTTCGCAAAACGCGCCGAAGAATTATGTGGGGAACATAAAGCAGTAGTATTAATGAAGAGATTTGCTGGAAGCGTGCTAAGATTCGCGGAAGGGTCAGCCGATAAGAGAAAACGTGCGTGCATGTCAACAAGTTTACACGAGATAATAGAAATTTTGCAGGAACAATGAAAAGGGGAGTAATAATTTATGGAACGATATGAATTTATACCAAGCGGTGTATGTACGAAGTTAATCACATTTGAGCTTTCAGACGACGGAAAATTACATAACCTGACTTTCTTGGGAGGTTGTCCGGGAAATCTTGCGGCTATATCACGTTTGCTGGAAGGTGCCGACGCTCTACATACCGCAAAAATTTTACGTGGAAATCATTGCGGTAGCCGTAAGACCTCATGTGCGGATCAGTTGGCTATAGCTATTGAAGAAGTGTTGTTGAAACTCCGTCAAGCATCATAGCATCATGAAAGTTGATAATTATTTCGGGAGCATATGGGACGAATTACCAACTAAATCAGAACGTAAAATCCCAGAAACTCAAGCCGAGGCAATGGACTTTTACGAGGCCGCAGAGACAAGCGTAAATAAATCGCTGATGAAGACTTGGGACAGCCATAACGATATGGTCAAGAAATCAGCTGAATTAAGGAAGATAAGTGAACGCAAAAAAGTTTTAGAACGTCAAGCGCAAGGGAGACGAGAAGAGAATCAAGCACGCCTACAAGATAACATAAACGATAACGAAAAAAGACACAAAGAATTTGAAAGCCTCAGAAGTTAAACAAACCACCAGCACGAGCCGGTGGTTCTTACTATGCTCCTACAAATACGCTGGCACCTGCTCCACAAATCGGGCATTTGTAATCGTCAGGCACTTTATCTCCTTCATAGACATAACCGCAAATCTTACACACCCACTTTTTTAAGGCTACAGCTTCAACTTCTTTAGCAGGCTTTGAATTTCCTAACACTGATTTTGACACAGTCTCGGCTAATGTTGTCAACGCTTCCGTATCTTTGTTTGCCGGTGAAGACATAATTGTAACTGTTTTGCCCTCCACACTGCAATTATGTAGACGATCAATTATTTCCCTCATGAGCTTTCCAGATACTGGAGACCAACTCCCATTTTCTATGAAACTGAAGCAACGATTTTGAAGGTTATGTGCTTCTAAGTCCAGCAAGAAATTTTTCATCGGTGTGAATATGCCCATGTTATACGTGATTGACGCAAGAACGATATGACTACAACGGAATGCTTCGGCTATCAATTCGCTTACATGAGTTTTTGAGACATCGTAGACACTGACATTTGCAACGCCATTTTGTGAAATTTTTGCTGCAAGTGCATTGGCTGCGCTCTCCGTCCCTCCGTACACCGAACCATAGACAACCATAACAGCCTTTTCTTCGGGCGTATAGCTGCTCCATAAATTATATTTCTCGAGAATCCAGCCTAGATTTTTTCGCCACACAGGTCCATGCGTCGGACACAAGATACGAATATTCACACCGCCAGCTTTTGCCAGAACGTCCTGAACTTGCTTGCCATATTTGCCAACGATATTGCAGTAATAACGCCTAGCATCAGGAAGCCAATCTTGTTCAAAATTTACCTCGTCAGCAAAAAGATTGCCGTTTAATGCTCCAAAGCTCCCGAACGCGTCAGCAGAAAACAAAACGCCGGAAACATCATCGTACGTCATCATAACTTCAGGCCAGTGAACCATCGGCGCCATAACAAACGTCAATGTATGTTTGCCAACTTTCAACGTATTTCCTTCGCCAACAATCACTGAACGATCTGAAATATCGCAATCAAAGAACTGATTCAGAATTATTGAAGCCGCTTTAGTACATACGACTTTTGCTTCAGGATAGCGTACTAGTACTTCAGAAATAGCGGAACTATGATCGGGCTCCATATGATTGACTACGAGATAATCTAATTTTTTCCCGTCCAAGACAGCTGTAAGATTCTCGAAAAACTGTCCTGTTACGGAACGATCCACAGTATCAAATAACACCGTCTTATCGTCCAGCAATACATAGGAATTATACGCAACCCCTCGTGGAATAGGATACACATTCTCAAATAACTGAATACGACGATCGCTCACTCCAACATATATAATATCTTCTGTTACTGCACGACAATTTTTAACCCCTGCAAATTTTTTCTTGCCCTTAAAAGCGTCATCATTCTTGGGCGTCTCTTCCGCAAATGCTCCAACAGTTCCAAGAAGACTCGTCGCGGCTATTCCGGCTGCACTAGCTTTTATGAAATCTCGTCTGGTGATTTCCCTGTTCATTTCGTTTTCCCCCTTCAATATTTCAATTTACAAAATTATAATGCATAACCGTGAGTGAGGCTATATGTTCTACCGCATAATGTTATATGACGTTTCTTTGCCAGTACCCATCATCTATGCATAACTAATTTCAACGATTCGACGGCTGATTCCTAGACCTTAAACCAATTCGCGAAAGACCCGGCTATAATTCGTAGCAACAAGATAAGCAATATATCAGATAATCACGCGAAATGCGGTGTGCTAAAATTTTCTACGAGCTTATGTTTTGTTTAAGCTAAACATTTTTTTTTGGGGGGGGGGTTGGTGTATGAGTAATCAATTAAGTAAACCGAAGAACAATTTACGAATCCTGAACCTTATTAATAATGTCAATATTACCGCAGCTCTTATAGCTTTCTTGTCTGTTGTCGTCCTGTGCACAATTTTACATATAGCTAAAAATATTTTTATCCCCTTAGTTACAGCTTGGTTCATATTACAAATTTTGCGCCCTGTCAATCTTATAGGAAATAAATTACACATTCACCCTTATTTCAATCTCATGTTGTCTTTTCTGGTTTTAATTGGCATTGCTTTGGGAGGGGGAAGATTTATAGGTAGTCTAGCAGTCGATTTCAACGACGTATATATTCGTTATGCTGCAACATTAAGAGAACGTTATAATGGTTTGCTAGCTTTAATGAATATCACTCCGGAAATGCTTTCCACAATGAATTGGGCCAACATAGGCTTTGACTTCATCAAGAGTAGTACTGGCTACGTTGTAAATTTTCTCGTAGAGTTCTCCAATAAATTTTTCATGACTATATTCTTCTTAATGTTCATGCTTGTTGAAGCTCCTTATGTGGAACGAAAAATTGATCTTGCTTTTCGCGGCGCAACAGGTAACAAAATCAAAGGCATTCTACAAGCTATTTCATCACAAGTAAGAAGCTATTTGATAAATCAAACGTTATTGAGCCTTGCTACTGCGCTTTGTGTATGGGGAATACTTGCTATTATGAAAGTCGAATTGGCTAGAGGTTGGGCCGTACTAACGTTCTTTCTGAATTTTATCCCTAACGTTGGTTCAATCATCGCTACGATTTTACCGGTCGCAATGTCCTTGATTCAGTTTCCTACGTTTTTTGAGCCCATTATCGTGTTAGTAACGGTAACTGTGATACAGATGGTGATAGGAAACATAATCGGCCCCAAAATTTTAAGCGAGAGTCTTGGTGTTAGTCCCGTCGTGATTCTTTTGTTCCTGTTATTCTGGGGAATGATATGGGGAGTACCAGGAGCGTTTTTATCAGTACCAATCGCTTCGATCATAAAGATATGCTGCGAGAACGTTTCACCATTGAAACCTATAGCCATCATGATGGGGAATATGTCTCCAATTTCAAATAGTGACAAAGATAACAACAATGAATAAAATCTGTGAAAGGATAAAATTTTCATGAACCCTAATGAACTCTGTTTTACCGTGTTAGGTTCAAGCGGGGCTGGTAAGACAACTTTACTTGCCTGCATGAACAAGTTCTTCAGTGAGATATTCGCCGGTGTGTTCTCCCCTGGTGATACGAAATCGTTTGAGATACTGGCGAACTCATACAAAGCCCTCGAGAACGAAGCTAACGACTCCGAGCATTTGGATTTTGGAATCGCCATCACTAACACCGAAGAAGAGCGCGAATACGTTTTCAACATTGATACTAAGAGCTACAAACTTCCTGTGCGTTTCTATGATTTTCCGGGCGGCTGGCTGAACTCTGAGGACAAAGAAAATTACAACAAGCTCTACGAAATTGTCAATCGCTCTGAAATTATATTTGTCGTCCTCAATGCTCCTTATCTCATGGAATACAACGGGAAATTTATTGAGCGTGCAAAAATTAACGAGATACAAAACTTATTAAGCCAGACTCTACAAAATTGTGTTGATGATAAATTAGTCTTGATCGTACCGATGAAGTGCGAGAAGTACATGAATGAATTAGATAATTTATACGGCAGGATTAACGATGCTTTTCATGACACAATAGGGCTTGCCAACAATAACAACAAAGTCGCGCTTGCTGTGGTACCAGTTTGCACAATAGGTAACGCCAAGTTCAGCAGATTTGATTTTGAAGGTGAAGAGATCGTCAGAGAAGTTTTCCGTAAACAAGCTAATTCAATCTTCGCCCCCAAAGATATCGACCAACCCTTACGCTTCGCAATGAGCTTCTTTCTGAATCATTTCAACTTGCCACAAGACTTGAGAATCATTGCTGACCAAATTCAGAAAGACATTAAGATAGACCAGGCGAAAATTTTATCAGGAGCTGGCTTGATAACTGGCGATGGAATAACACAACGTAAATCCCTAGATTCTGTTGAGCCTACTCCACAAAAAACATCAACAGAACCAATAAAACTTAAAAGGCAGCATAAGACTGGTAGCAAGTACAAAATTGCTCTTATGGGAGCGTCTGGAGTTGGCAAAACAGTTTTCCTTGGCTCATATTTCAAACTTGTATACGAAGATGCAAAGGGCCAACATTCGATCGACATTAAGGCGCAAGAGTCCATTAACAGAATTACAGGCTTGATTCATAAACTTTTTGTCGATAAAGAAAGAGTCATAGGAACGTCTGAACGTGTAGATTTTAGCTTCTCCGTGAACGATGAAGACGTGAAAATGGATATTGAGCTTTTTGACGTAGAAGGCGGTACAACTACGGATATAAATTCTTGGATAAGGGGCAAGATTCTCCCTGACCTGTTGGACGCTGACGGAGCTTTATTCTTCATGTCTGGCTATGATCTCGTACACAATCGCGAAAAAATTTTGAAGGATAACATGGTCTTCAGCAGAGCTATTTCGATTCTACGAGAACAAGATATTGATATTCCGATTCAGTTCGTGCTGACTAAAGGCGACAAAATACCAGAAGTTTCAATCGATGAGCTGAAGAAGCATATTGCAGCGTTAATCAAGAGAGCCACAAATTCAACTCATGCGGAAAATTTCCTGGATAAGAGATTCTTCCAGAAAGGTAAGCATGTAAACGTCTATAAATCCGAGTCAATGGGCAAATGGCCTTCCGATACTGTCTTACCAACAAATTATGAGCCCAAAAACGTAACCGAACCAATGGATGAACTTATAACACTAATGTACAAGTCTCGCACTGGATATAATAAGGCTAAATGGATCATTCGTGCTATTGTTGCGGCTGTCGTTGCTGGCGTTTTGTGGGGAGGCTTGTACTTTTGGGATCAGAACAACTGGAACAGAACTTTGGAGAAAGTCGAACAGGCTTTGAGGAGAGCTGATTACCCCGTCGCGCAAAAACTCCTTGAGGATTTCAAGTCGCCATCTTTCTTATATCCGAAATTCATCAGAGCCGATAACAAAATTTATGAAGGTTATGCAAAATATGAGGCCGCCTTGTATTCGTTAGTGCAGTCGGACTTGGCCACAATTAATGAGGATACTTTGCCAGCTATGACTCAAGATTTTCAGGAAGCAGAACAAAGAATCGAAAGTTATCTCAAAGTTAGGAATTTCGCTACGGTCGCCCCCGCTCATTATGAACATGTACGCAGCAAAAAATGGTACTTCAGTCTAGGGAAACTCTTCAATTATGACCTCAATCAGGCAATATCATCACCTGATAACCTCATGTCGATAATCTTAGAATGTCTTGATCAAACTGTACCAGATTCATGGAAGCCCAGAGTTAATGAGAAAATTGAAAGCCTTGTGCGTGCATGGTGTAGAGCTTTGCCGACAAACGTTCAACCAACTGTGCTTGAGTCTTATATCACAGCAGCTGATTCGTTAATCAACAGTCAAAAACTCTCGAATAAGGTTGAAAATTATCTTGAGGATCAGAAGCAGATCTGGACAAGTTACTACGTTGAGTTCGTTAAACAATGCCTAGCTAATTACAGACAAGAGTCCGACATTCCACAGCTAAAATCCCTCATGAATGATTACCCCAATATGCCTGCGCCTGCTAAGGATACTTTGTTGAAAGGGATTCAGGAACTTGAAAGCATACGCATTGATAAACTCGCAAGTAATCTCGCAAAAGCTAGATCGCTTGAAGAACTCTCAAAAGGAGTCTCAAAACTCGGTGCAGATATAAATAATGACGTTATTCAAAGTGTGTTAATTTCGACAATGCAGGGTCTTATGAAGGATCAATTGAGTCAGATACGTGAAACAGCTACGGGATTTATCAAGGACGAACGTTTTGCAGATGGCCGTAAGAAAGTTTCTGATAGCTGTAATCTCCTGCGCAATTCCATTAGGCCGTTGATAGCCTCAAAGCAAGATAACACAATGTTAAAACCAGTTGACGATTTCGAGAAAGCCTTGACGCTTGAAATACATGACTCCCACTTGAACTTATGCAGACAGGAATTTAACAGGAACAGAAACTCACGCAACGTTAGCGATATTGCAGCATGTATAAGCAGCTTAAACGACTTTATCAGGACTTGGCCAAGTTCAGACGAGGCAGAAACAGTTAAGCAAGTGTTGAACTTCTTGACCACGATTCAAAACGGCGTACAAGGAACGATTTATATTAACAGAGGCGATTTCTCAAAGAACACAAACTGGTTTATGGATCCAGATGTGTATGTGAATGTTATGCGCGGTAATGAAACTCTTCATCATACAAAGACAATTCATGACGATAGGCCAAATTTCAATGAGAGAATGAATTATGAATGGAAGATCAATAACTCTCCTTTGGAGTTCATTGCGCTTAACGATGTGTGGGGTAATGATAAAGCATTGCTAAGACGACAAGTAAATGTTTCTGGCTTCTTCGGCTACAAGAATCTCACAAGGAAATTGCAGGACGGAAAAAATACACTTGATATAAGTTTCGGTGTATCCATTCCCAAATGTCCTTGGGAGTAAGTGTTATGAGGCAACTATCATATTTCATTTTCACGTCGGGAGAAGAGGGAGTCCACGGGCTTGATTGGGGTATAAAATTTGCCTCATCTGTCCTTGGGGATCATAATCAGCTTGATACTAGCTATAGGGATTTATTACGCGAGTTTAATTTGTCTCCAAACCTTGAACGACCGCAAAATGGTGTTGGGATTCTCTTGCTAAAGTGGACGATGAATTTACTTGTGTTTGTTTTTCCCGGGGAAGATTTATACGGACGGCAAAACACAATAGCCATTGCCTGTAACGTTCCAGTGGATATTGTAAGAGATAAAAGCGTTCGCGAAGTTGCTCGCAGAATATGGAGTGCCAACGATTTAGCCGGCATTGCACAACGTGGCGGATTTCGTCCTGATGTTATTGTCTTTCCCGATGAAGCTGTTGAATATCCGTTCGTTACGTCAAGCATTTTGATGAAGTGGCCAAGTGATGAGCTTGGTTATTTCTCGATTAATCGCAACATTAGGGAACTTCATAGACATTCAGTGAAAGTTGAAGAGCCTGTAATCGTGCCTCCTAAACCTCGGGCCAAGTTGTTAGTAATAATAGCTGCCTGCGTGATCGTTGGAGTTGTTGGGATATTCGCGTTATTGCCCCCAAAAAACATAGAGCCAGAGATTAAACCGAAAGAGATTGAAAGCGTTGACAATGTGCCAGAAATTTCACTCGACGTTCCTGAAATAATGCCTACATTGGCTAGTAGTGATGACACCAGCAACGACATAATAACCGATAGCGTAAGAGAAGATCTTTATGACCTGTTAAAGCCTCTTCGTAGTGAACGCAGTGAAGTTAAACTTGCTGAAGCTAAACTCAAGCTTGATAGTATTCCTAGGATTGCAGGCGAAAAATTATACGTGGCATTCAGAAATGGTCAGTATGGCAGCATTAGAAAAGATATATTTGATGAACTCGAACGGAAATTAACTATTGAGAGTAGAAACGATAGCATCAGAAGAATCGAAATCACTTTTGATAGCGACGACAGGTTACGAGCTATGAACGGGGATATATCGTTTGATTTGTGCGTTGAGATTTTTGTTGACCAACTATTAAAGGAAGGTGAATTGCGTTGAGGAAATTTTATATATGCATATGCTTGTCCCTGATAAGTTTATTCTGCATAAGGAGCGCTTATTCGGAGCCTATAACGTTCTCTGTAACTATTGACCCTGAAAATTTTGAGGCATGTTCCGAACCTGTCTGTCAATTGTTATCGAAAATATGCTCTGATTACAGCAAGGATTTTGAGGCATTGGCTAACAACCCAGAAGCAAGCAACATCAATATCAAAATCTATCACGAGTGCTCATGGCTATCATGGTTAAAAAATAAAACGCTCCCGAAATTATCAAAGCAAGAAAGTATAGCCACGAATGAAATTATTTCAGAACCACTACAGGCGCCAGAAAAATACCCATGGTTGAAGAAATTCAAATTCCTTGATGAAGACGCGTTGGTGAAAATTGACTCGGTCAACAAGATTCGTGACGTTGATTTCTTTATTGAAGGCGATTTGACATATTGTAGAGTGTTCCCTAATGGTTCTCCGGCAAATTATGGCTTCATCAATAGAGAAAAAATTAGAGAAGCTCTCCGTGGACTTTATGATGGTGAATTATCCATAACTGGAAAACGTTCATTTAGTTTCAAAAGCTCACGTGGAGATGCAAGTTTTATAGCTGACTCGGCATTGTTATCTTTTGAATCAGTTAAGTTCGTCAGTGCAGATAAACAAAAACTTGAAGACGTCAGGCAAGATTACGGCCAAACACGATATTTTTTCAGAACTGATAGCGAGGGTGTGTATTTTGTTGCTGTCGAGGGAGATAAAGAACGCTTTTACCTTGCTGCGGGAGATTATGTGGTCAGCCGTGAACGATTACGCGAAATTCTTTCAAATGAGCAACGAATCAATTACGATCCAGAAAGCGAGATTATGACGTTTAATTTATGGACGCCTGATAACGAATTGACGGATCAAAATATTAACGCTTGTATCGAGATATTTATATCGCAGCTTATACAAAATTGTGAACAGATTGATACAGCACGCTGGTAATTTTAGGAGGTCGATAGAGGCATGAAAAAGTTAGTTCTCATAATCGCATTGCTTGCGGTCGCGCTGCCTTCGGCCCTGGCTCAGAACAACCCGTATAGCATCGACGATGTCTGCTTCGAGTATTTCCGCATGACCGAGAGCCTGGTGGAGGACATTACTTGAGCTTGTATCCTCACAAGATACAGGCACTGATATTTTCATAAACGTGACTCATAGCTCTTCATGGTCGCTTGAAAAAAGTATTGAGGCTCTAAAATCATCTGGAATTGATCAACTTATCCCATATGGAGAAACCGGGCTTGAATATCTTAGATCACATGGAGGAGAAGGCTGGCGATATATTGAAGAATGCGGAGAAGCGGGGCTGAATTTCCTGAAAGTTTGCGGCCAAGCTGGATTGGAGTACATATTATCGGAAGGGGCCGACGGCTGGGAATATTTGCAGAGGTGCGGCGATGCTGGTATCGAGTTTCTAAAATCACTTGGAAATGTTGCGCTATATTTATTACTCAACGGCAATCAATTTGGCTATTTCGTGCAATACTTGGGAGAAGACGGCCTTAAAGTCTTGATGCCATATGCTAACGAGGCATTGAATTACCTAATGGCTAATGGAGACGAGGCTTGGGACTACCTTAAAGATTGTAGCGTTAAGGGCTTTGAGTTCCTTAAAGCGTGCGGCGAGAACGGACTCGATTATATTCTCTCGTTCGGTAAAGCTGGCCTCGAT
>CAJOGG010000062.1 GCA_905234205.1 uncultured Synergistales bacterium
GTACAACACCGACCAGATCGTCTCATCAGACATCATTGACAGCACAGCAGGCTCAATCTTTGACGCAACACAGACAAAATGCAAACCAGTCGGCGCAGACAAGACCCTTGTACAAGTTGTATCATGGTACGACAACGAGAACTCATACACCTGCCAGATGGTTCGTACAATCAAGTACTTCTCAGAGCTTAAGTAGTTATCTGACCAAGAGAAGAGATTTTGAGGCTCCTGCTTGTTAATTCAAGCGGGAGCTTTTAGTAAGTAGACGTTTAAGGAGAGATTCTATTATCATGAAGAAAATTTTGTGTTGCCTCATGCTTGTATTGTTTGCTTCGTCAGCTTGGGCTATTGACATTGATTTTGACACTGAAGAACAAGAACCTGTTAGACTCGGAATTATGAACTTCACGAGCAAAGTATATAACGTGCCCGATGGTATGGCGGCCGGAATTAGTGAGTTTTTTGCGACAGTTCTATACAAAGCCGATAATATTAAACTTTTTGAGCGTTCACGACTTGCCGATATAGCAAGCGAATTAAAACTGGGAATGTCTGGACTAGTTGATCCGACTTCTGCGGCAGCGATAGGAAAAATTGCAGGCCTTCAATATATACTCTTAGGCTCAATTACAAATCTTTCTCACGGCGCTTCAGGAGGAGTTGTGCCTGTTCCCTTTGTGGCCTTCGCTGTCAACACTCAAAAGGCAAAAGCTGAACTTGATGTAAGAGTCATAGACGTAGAAACTAGCGAAATAGTTTTTGCCGGACGTGAGACGGGAGAATCATCGAAATCTAGTACGGGGCTTTTTACATCTTGGTTTGGTGTCTCTGATGTAGGATTTGATGGCATTGAAGCTGACGCAATATTGAATGCCACAGTGAAACTTGCGCCAGCTATTCAGAAAGCTATTACGGGACGAGATACTTTGACCTCACAGTTAGAAAAAGAACTTAAGAAAGCTAGTAAAAGCAGCAAAACTTCCTCAAAAACTAAATCAACTTCCAAGAAAAGCAAGAAATAATTGATACTCACAAATTCCTGTCTTTGAACGTTTCAAGGGCAGGTTTTTTTGTTGCGCTATAATATTCCGTAAATTAATCCGGGAGATGAAAATTTTACATGAAATTTCTGCTTGGCCTATTAATATTCTTATCGTCAATCGCGCTTTGTTCTGTGCTTCATATTGCCAGCAACGTTTTTATCCCTCTCGTAATTGCGTGGTTCATTCTTCAAATTCTCCGGCCCGTAGTCGTAATAGGCAGGACGTTGAAATTAAATGTGTGGCTCAATGTCGTTCTCGTCTTCGGAATATTAACTTGCGTCGGCCTCGTTGGTTTCAAGTTCATAGCAGCACAAGTTGTTGAGTTCGGCACAGTATATAATCTCTACTCCGATAAATTAATTGAATGGTTCGCAAATTTAATGCAGGCTCTTAGCGTTCCTCCTGAAACCGTAAAAAATTTTGATTGGTTCGGAATACTTCGTGATAACGCTAGAAATATTTCTGCCCTTATAATTGCTCTCTCAAGCAAATTCGTAATGACGTTCGTATTCTTGATGTTCATGCTTGTTGAGGCTCCGTATCTTGATGACAAAGTTGACAAGGCCTTCGGGAAAAATGCAACGCGCGTAAAAAAAATCCTCAATACAATTTCTGAGGAGGTAAGTCGATATTTAGGGACTCTTGCACTTATAAGTCTTGCTACGGGTATATGTGCGTGGCTTGTGCTTGAAATTTTGCAGGTGAAACTGGCAGCAGGCTGGGGCGTTCTTACGTTCTTGCTTAACTTCATTCCCACGGTTGGCTCTATAATCGCTACTATTCCTCCGGTCGTTATGGCTATAATACAATTTTCCCCGGGCTTGTTCACTCCGTTTCTTGTGCTTGTGTTATTGACGGCTATTCAAGTTTCCATAGGCAATATAATCACACCTAAAGTCATGGGCGATCAGTTGGGCGTGAGTCCTGTTGTGATTTTGTTGTCGCTATTGTTATGGGGAATGATTTGGGGAATACCTGGCGCGTTGCTATCAACTCCTATAATCTCAATCATAAAGATCGTGTGCGAAAACATTCCGGCCCTTCATTCTGTTGCGATATTAATTGGGAGCGGCGAATCTGTGAGGAAGTTACCGGCTCAAGAAACTCAAAAAGTTGACGTCATAGAAAAAGTTAAGACTACAATTGCAGGAGCAGCCAAAAAAGTTCACAAGGGAAAGAAAAATAAATAGACTTGACGAATCACAAAACACTCACTAAAATATCCCACGGATTTAAGGCGGTATAGCCAAGTGGTAAGGCAGAGGACTGCAAATCCTTTACCCCCAGTTCGAGTCTGGGTGCCGCCTCCATTCTTTCAAGAACTCCCCATTAGAATACGCACTGTACAAGAAACATATACAAAGCTGTCCCGGCGATTATGCTAAGCAACGTGTTACGCCTCCATACATGCAGGAGAATTACTACGAGGCATGATAAAGCTTCAGGGACTCCGTGTGAACCAGTGAGAATGTTTACTTCCTTTAAGCAATAAATCACAAGCATAGCCATAACAGAATACGGCAACACCCGGCCAAGATACATAATGAACTCCGGACGATTTTTCCCGAACGCAATAAACGGCAAGAAGCGCAACAAAATTGTAATCGCTCCGGAAATTAGAACGATATAGCCCGCGTGAACGTCAAACATTTTTATCAATTCGCCCCCTTAACGCAAATAAAGTCGCTGTGATTAGAAGCATTGAAGGGATCAAGAAATTTTCAGCCCCGAAGACTATCAAGCACAACACGCTCGCAGCAAAGCCAGTTAAAGCCGGAATATGATTTTCAGAGTTAAACCACTGATCTACGCATATTGTTACAAATAACGCCGTCAAAGCAAAGTCTATCCCCTCTGAATTAAATGGCAACACTTGGCCAAGTAACGCGCCTATCACTCCGCCTATAAGCCAGTAAGATTGATTCATAGCTGACACAAGCAAACAATAATCCGCGTCATCAGATTCACATACTAGTGAGTAAGTCTCGTCGGTCAAAGCGTAGATAGCATAAAATTTTTTGAGGCCGTGAAATTTTTCGTAGCGTTCAATCATCGTTAAGCCGTAGAATAAATGCCGCGCACTCACCATCAAAGCCGTTAAAGCCGTCGTGCCTAGTGTTGCCCCAGCAAATAAATCTATGTCAACAAATTGCATCGTCCCGGAATAAATCATTAAGCCCATCGCAGCAGCCCATAACGCATTGTAGCCTTTAGTGCTGAGAAGGATTCCGAATCCAATTCCCAGCACCATATAGCCTGTCATTACGGGTATAGTATCTCGCAAAGCACGAGTCATTACACTTGAAGTTCGCATGTTAATTCTTCGTCTTTGAGATTTACGTTAATAGTTGAAGTTCCATCAGGAATTTTTCCCGATAACATAAAGTCCGCGAGTTTGTCCTCAAGCATTGATTGTATAGCGCGCCTTAATGGCCTGGCCCCGTATTTCGGTTTGAAGCCCTTCTCAAGAATCTTTTCCTTAACGTCAGCAGCAACATCAATTTTTACGCCCTTAGTGTCGAGTCTCGTCGATAAATCGTCAAGCATAGTGTCAATGATCTTCAACAAGTTTTCACGCGACAACGGTTTGAACACGGCCATCTCGTCAATACGATTAAGAAATTCCGGCCTGAAGAGTCTGTTAGCTTCCTCAAGAATTATATTCTTAGTTCGATCCCAATCTCGCTGGCTCTGACTCTCCGCGTTCATTCCAAAACCTAAGGAGTTACCCTGCTGTGCTTCTTTTGCGCCTACGTTGCTAGTCATAATGATGACCGTGTTGCGAAAGTCAACTTTGTGGCCTTGACCGTCAGTTAATTTCCCATCGTCAAGAACTTGTAAGAGTATGTTGAAGATTTCAGGGTGAGCCTTCTCGATCTCATCGAACAATATAACGCTATAGGGCTTACGTCGTACCATTTCGGTGAGTTTTCCGCCGCTCTCATGACCAACATAGCCGGGAGGTGCGCCTACGAGTTTTGAGACTTCGTGACGTTCCATAAATTCGCTCATGTCGATTCTAATCATTGCGTCATCACGTCCAAACAAGAATCTAGCTAAGCATCTTGCTAACTCCGTCTTGCCTACGCCGGTTGGCCCCATGAACAAGAAACTCCCTATAGGTCGTCGTGGATCTCGTAAACCTGTTCGCGCTCGCCTAATTGCTCTTGCAACTGCACTGACTGCTTCATCTTGGCCGATTAAACGCTTTGAAATTTCCTCTTCCATTTTGAGTAATCGTGTAGTCTCTGCTTCGGTCAACTGTTTCACGGGGATTCCAGTTTGGTCAGCTATAACCGTCGCAATGTCTTCGGCTGTGATTGTTGATTTAATGCTCTTGCGTTCGTTGTTCCAGTTCTTGATGGTTTCGTCAAGCTCGTCAGAAATTTTGCGTTCCTTGTCGCGTAATTCCGTAGCAAATTCGTACTTCTCAGCTAAAACCGCGTCTTCCTTCAGTCTCTTAACTTCGTCAAGTTTATTCTGGATCTCCTTGATATATTCCGGTGGTTCATAAGATAAAAGCCTGCTACGTGCGCCAGCCTCGTCGATTAAATCAATGCCTTTATCCGGTAAATATCTATCCTGAATGTAACGTGAAGAAAGTTTTGCGGCCGCGTCAATTGCCTCTTCAGTGAAGACAACGTTGTGATGAGCTTCGTATCTATCCTTGAGCCCCTTGAGGATCAACACTGAATCATCAACGCTAGGTTCATCAACTTGTACGGGCTGAAAACGTCTCTCTAATGCGGAATCTTTCTCAACGTATTTGCGGTATTCGTCCTGTGTGGTTGCGCCGATTAACTGGAAAGCCCCTCGCGATAATTCAGGCTTCAAAATATTTGCTGCGTCAGTTGAGCCTTCTGCATTCCCCGCGCCAATGATCGTGTGAACTTCATCAACGAATAAAATCACGTCGCCTTTACTGTCTGTGAGTTCCTTGACAACTCTGCGGAGTCTCTCTTCAAATTCGCCCCTGTATTTCGTGCCTGCAACAAGGGTCCCCATGTTAAGCTGAACAATTCTCTTCTCGCGTAAAGGGTCCGGGACAATCCCTGAAGCTATCTGTGAGGCCAAGCCCTCTACCACAGCAGTTTTCCCCACGCCAGGATCGCCAATCAATACGGGGTTGCTTTTAGTTCGTCGACACAAAACTTGCATGACTCGTTTGATTTCTTTCTCGCGTCCTATAACTGGATCAAGCTCACCATTTCTCGCGCGCTCGGTCAAATCTATTCCCAAAGTATCAAGCGTAGGAGTCTTAATTTTGACTTTGCGTTTTGCGTTCTTGTCTGTGTTGGTTGAAGCCGAAATTTTTCGCCCGGTGTTGTTGCTGAGAATCTCGTTCACTTGTTTCAGGATCGTCAGCGGAGTCAATCCCATAGCCTTAAACTGTTGCACAACGAGACTCGAGTCGTCGGCCAATATGCCCAGCAAAATATGTTCTGTGTCAACGTAATTCACGCCCATTTTACGAGCTTCAGCCATAGCTAAATCCAAAGCCTTCTTCATTCGCGGACTCAATGGCAGGTCAACAGGTTTAGCCAAAATATCTTGAGAGTTACCGATTAAATCTCTAATGTGTGCGGAAAAGTGATCAGGCTCAACTCCCAACTCAACGAGAGCTTGACAAGCAACACCGCCGCCCTCCTGCAATAATCCCAGCAGTAAATGTTCAGGTTCTACCATTGTGTGCCCCATGTTGATAGCTTCCTGGTGAGCTAGCTGTATAACTCGTTTACCCCTATCTGTATAAAATTGCCACATTAATATTCTTCCTCACTCTCCGTAATCATAAGTCCTCCTAACATTTTTTTGAGAATTTCAGCGTAAATTTTTTCCCTGTGAGTTCTTACCGGCCCATAAACATTTCTTAACGCAATGTCAATTAATAATCTTTCTCGCGAAGTTATAAGCTCACGCTCCTGCAAAGCCTCCAGTAATCTCTCCGCCGATCTTAAAGTTATTTCATTGCCTATTAAATCCCTAATATGTTTGCTCTTGTCCTGTGGTGTCTCAAGACTTACTTTAAGGATTTTGATGTAACCGTATTCACCTCGCCGGCTCTCGATCAAATAACCTTGTTCAGGAGAAAATCTGCTGCGTAAGACGTAATTAATTTGACTCGGAACGCATTCAAACATTTCAGCAAGTTCCTTACGTCTAAGACTCACAAAGTTCTCGTCCTCCCCCTCCTGTAAACGCCCTAAGATATATCGTTCAATGTCCTCTGATAAATTTTGCAAGTTTCTTCATCTCCTTGGCTTGTGAATTATATTTGTTAGGTCAACGATAATCAATAGCGTAAATTTAGGATAAATCACCGCGTCACAAAGCTGTGAATCTATTTTAAAAACTTTCCGCGTAACACGTTGCTATATCTAAAACTAGGTCATGATTTTGTAGTTGAAAATGTAGTTGAAAAAATTGCGGATAAACGGAACTGGATTTCCATGAAAATTACATGTAAATTGTAGCATAATCATGAACTTGTGGTATATTCTTACGAAAATTCATATAAGGAGTATGAAAATTTTTGAGCGATTTAGATTTGGTGAACAACGTTTTGGAGATTAAGAAGTTTCCTGACCCTGTGTTGAAGAAAGTTTCACAGCCTGTTGAAGTTTTTGATGAAGAGCTTGCAAAATTCGTGAAGGATTTATTCTCTGCTATGAGAGTTCATGACGGAGTGGGCTTGGCGGCTCCTCAAGTCGGGGTGCTGAAGAAGATTGCTGTTGTTGAGTACGAGGACAAGAGCTACGTACTGATTAATCCCAAAGTCATTGACCAGAAGGGACTACAGGAGGGCGAAGAAGGCTGTTTGAGTTTTCCTGGAATATATGCTCATGTTACGCGGCCGCAATGGGTCAAGATCGAAGCACAGGACGAGAAGGGCGAGACTCACACCTACGAAGCTGAAGGCTATACCGCGCGAGCATTCCTTCATGAAATGGATCATTTGTCGGGAAAATTATTCATTGATTACTTATCAAACCTCAAACGCAACGCCATAAAAGCTAAAGTCAAGAAGAACACCGGAGGACATTTTTAACGTGAACGCGCTGAAATTTTGGTTCATAGGTACGGGACAATTCGCGGCACTCTGCCTTGAGAATCTCGTCGCTAATCACGGCTTAAACTTTGAGAGAATCATTACCGGCCTTCCGACTCGTTCTGGACGCAACAACAAGGAGAATCCATCACACGTTGAACTCAAAGCCAATGAACTTGGCCTAACTGTAACACGTACGGGAAAATTAAACGATAACGCGGAATTACTTGACGCTCTTGCAACGAATACATTGACTTTGGACAAATAATTAAGCCTCCGTTTCTTGATGCAATGTGCTTGAATATTCACCCGTCCTTGTTGCCAAAATACAGGGGGGCTGCTCCTATACAACGTGCCTTGCTTAATGGCGAGAGCGTTACGGGCGTGAGCGTCTTCAGACTCGTGAAAGCTATGGACGCGGGAGAAATTTTGGCGCATGAAAAATTTGTTGTACCTGAAAATTATTCGGCCTCGGATTTATATATTACGCTTGCTGAAATTGGCTGTAGAATCACGGCTGAAGCTCTTGAAAAATTCCCTGACCTAAAATTTACACCACAAGATGATTCACAAGCTAGTTATGCCGATAAATTGAATAAGAATGAATTTGAACTCTCTCAATCAATGACCGCGAAAAAATTCTGTGCCACAGTGAGAGCGCTGGATATGTCAGGCGGAGCGTATATTGTTCTTGACGGTAAACGCGTGAAAATTTGGCGAGCATGTTTGAGTTCGGGAGATAATAAGAATCCTGAATTAGCGTGTAGTGATTCGAACGTTGAGCTTCTGGAAGTTCAAAGTGAGGGCAAGAAACGTACTACAGGCCAAGAATGGGCGAGGGGATTGCGAAATAATAGCTTTATGTAAAGTTTAGAGTTATGCGCTATAATTATCCAAGATTATTCATTCATAACAATGTAGGAAAGGGCAGGTGTGTTTATGCCGGGAGAGAAAAATTTAGCAGGTCAGATAGTTTCAGATTTCTCACAGATTGAAGAGGTCTGTGTGAATGAGCGTAGACTCTTTGACGGGAAAATATTAAATCTACGTTGTGATGAAGTTCGTACACCTTCGGGGCGAATTGCTACACGTGAAGTCGTTGAACATAAGGCGGCTGTAGGCATGCTTGCAGTTACAGACCATAAGAGCGTGTTGCTTGTCAGACAATTTCGTTACGCCGTTCATGAAGCTACGTTGGAAGTATGCGCAGGCTTGATTGAACCCGGTGAAGACCCCGCACAGTCAGCAGAACGAGAAATGCAGGAAGAAGGCCAAGAGCTTGTATAAGATTGGCGATTTTTACGCGTCACCAGGCTTTTGCACGGAGATGTTCACTCTGTTTCTTGCTGAAGGGCTGGAGAGATCGTCATTGCCACAAGATGAAGATGAAAATGTTTCGGTTGTAGAAGTGAAATTTGCTGATATACCGGTCATGATTAGAGAAGGGAAAATACGAGACTCGAAGACGTTTGCAGCTCTTTCGTGGCTTATGGCTAAGGAGGCGATCGCCCCCTGATAAATATTGCTGTAGAAGCGTCAATTTAGTGTTCCAAAAATTTTTATTACGGAGGAGAGTATTTATTACATGTTAAACAATTTTAAGATCACAGGTAAATTAACAATAGGTTTCGGAATCGTGTTGGCTCTTTTCGGAGTCGCAGTGTTCTTCTCATGGACGAGTATTTCAGCCGTTCAGACTGACGTTCAATACCTTCAGATGGTCGTTGATAACACAGTCAAAATCGCTGTAGACCTCACGAACGATATTAGCTTCATCAGAGCAGGCGTTAGAGATTTGAAATTCTCTGAAAGTGATGAAGACATTGAAAAAATGCAAAACTATTTAACTCAACTTAGAACAGACCTTGAACGCGGAAAACGTATGTACGCCCAGCACCCCACACTTTCAAGTCTTGCGAGTCTGTCGGAAATGGAAAACTTGATCCGCAACATCGAATCAACTTTCTCAAAAGCCAATCAGATGATCCGTACAAAGCGTACAGTTTCTGCAACACTCATTCAGGAAATCGACAAGATGATCGCACTTCTTGAGAGCGTTATCGACATGCAGTACAAGATCACGATTCAGAACCTCAAAACTAACCTTGAAGGCCATGATTACGAGACAGACATCAACCGCATTAGGTCAGTCGAAGATTTGCGCACACAGTTTGCAATCACAGCCAGAAATTACGCTGTAGCAATGTGGTACAGAGACGCAAAGATGATGAATGACATAGTGCAGCAGCTCGTCAACGGCGAGAACCAATACAACAGATTCTACGAGAACACGACTTACAAAGAAGTCAAGGACTTGATGAACGCAGGCCGCGGAACTTTTACAACACTTAAGAACGGATTCAATGACGTGTTGAACTCATTCACACAGACTGAACCAGCATTTGCAGCACTCCTTTCTGATGGCCTTAACCTCGTCAATATCTCTAACAAGATCACCGACGACGGAACAAAGAGAATCGTAGACCTTTCACAGGGCGCACATGATTCACTCGGCAGCACAATGTTGCTTGTTATCTCACTTGCTGCTGTTGCAATCTTTATCGGTATCGGAATCGCACTTTACATCGCTAAATCAATCTCCAAACCTCTTGCACGCGTCGTTGAACTTTGCGGAAATGCCAGCAACGGCGATATGTCAATCGTACGTGAAGATTTTGGTTACGAGGGCAAAGACGAACTTGGAGAACTCGGCGACGCTTTGTCGGAAATGTTCTATTCACTCAGCACGGCAATCGCTGATATTCGTGGACTCGCAATCCAGAGCCATGACACTTCTGCCCGCATGAAAGAGGACGCCACAAAGAACACAGAGTACGCAAACAATGTACGTTCAAACGTTGCTAACGTCGTTAAGTTAATGGAAGGCAACTCGTCATCATTGCAGGAATCCAACGCCGGTACAGAGGAAATGTCAGCTGCTTCAATGACCAGTGCACAAGCTGCTACGGACTGCGCCGAATTTATCTCCAACATGACAACAGTTACGGCTAAGGCAGTTGATACGGTTAAAGAGGCAATCGCAAATATCGTTGTACTTCAGAGAAAGACGAAAGAGAGCGGAATTAAACTTCAGGAACTCGTCGAGAACTCCAACAAGATCAGCGAATTTATCGGAGACATTACATCAATCGCCGACCAGACGAACTTGTTAGCCCTCAACGCCGCTATCGAAGCTGCAAGAGCTGGTGAAGCCGGACGAGGATTCGCAGTTGTTGCTGAATCAGTACGTAAACTCGCAGAAGAATCAAGCAGAGCCGCTGAAAATGTAAGAGGCTTAATCGAGACATTACAGGAAGCCGCAAGAGAAACAAAGACTTCAAGCGATGAAACAGCAGTCTTGCTTGACGAAACGACAGAGAAAGCAAACGGTGCTCAGGATTCACTTGCTGAGGCAATCGGACAGATCGACAAAGCTAATGACAGAATCCAAAACATCGCAGCAGTTGCTCAGGAACAGGCAGCTTCAAGCCGTGAAATCGCCGCAGGTATCGACAACGTAACGAAGGCTACAACGGAAGTCCTTGAACACCTTGCGAGTATCAAGAACGACATGGACGCAACC
>CAJOGG010000063.1 GCA_905234205.1 uncultured Synergistales bacterium
ACTATTGCAAGAGTCTGCGAAGGTTTTCTTGGGGAAGGTGCGATTTATGACGCAATTGTTGACAGTCACGGCTACATGACTCAAATTTGTTTCGACCGAATCCCGGATTGCATGATGGGGCCTTGGCAAGTTGATCTCGTTGCTAATTTCAGAACGCCTGTTGATGACATTATGAAGTTTATGGCGAAAAGTTCAGGCATTCAGAAAATGCAGATTTACACCCTCAACAAAGAATTACGCGCGAATCTGTTGCAAGCTCTTCCGGTGGTCTTTCCGAAATGTTTCGTGACCAGTGCTATCAAGAACAACATTGAAATTAATTACTACACAGCAAGCAAAGGTCAGGCATTGAAATTCATAGCTGAACATTTAGGCCTCTCGCTCGAAAACGCCCTTGCATTCGGGGACGGAACTAATGATGCTTCAATGATAAAGGCCGCAAAAATTGGTGTGGCCATGGAAAACGCTGCGGACGAGCTCAAAGAAGTAGCTGACTATATCACGAGTGATTGCGATAATGATGGTGTGGCTGAAGGGATAAAGAAATTTTGCTTTGGTCAATCGGAATAATAATTCTTTGTCTGCTGGCTGAACACCTTACGAGAATAGCTTTAAGTGAATTTATTGAACTTACTTACAATACCGGTGCTGCTTTTGGAATTTTAGAGGGAGTGCCGGATATTACCCTTATACTTTCGGCCGTAGCATGTTTGATAATGTTCTGCGCGTTGTTCTTCATGAAGCTTGACAAGTTCGAGCGCGTGGGGTTCTCTATCATGTTGGGGGGCGCGTTATCGAATTTGTTGGAGCGAATTTTACTTGGCCACGTGATTGACTGGATACCCTTACCATTTATCGACCTCAATTTTAATATCGCTGACGTAGAGATTTCATTAGGAGCGTTAATAGCATTCTTGAGCGTGTTGTGCAAAAAACCATAATGTTATAATTCTGGCAAGTTTTCACAAAGGAGCTAATAAAAATTTGAGCAGAGTATATAATTTCAGTGCAGGTCCAGCTGTCTTGCCCGAAGAAGTTTTGCGTGAAGCACAGGCTGAAATGCTTGAATATAAAAATTCTGGTATGTCCGTCATGGAAATGAGTCACAGGTCCAAAGATTTTGAAGACATTCTTGACGAGGCCGAGAAAGATTTGCGTGCGCTTATGAATATCCCGGAGAATTACAAAGTTTTATTTTTACAGGGCGGTGGCTGTACACAATTTGCTATGGTCCCGATGAACTTGATGCGCAACAAAGTAGCCGATTATATCGTAACCGGGCAATGGTCAAAGAAGGCGGCTGAGGAAGCTAAAATTTTTGGCACGGTCAACACGATCGCAAGCTCGGCGGATAAAAATTTCTCGTACGTTCCAGATCTATCTGACCTCAATATCACAGATAACGCAGATTACGTTTATATATGTCAGAATGAAACTGTTCACGGCACAACTATACGGACCCTTCCGAACACTAAAGGCAAAACTCTTGTGGCTGATGTCTCGTCAATGTTCTTGAGTGAGCCTGTAGACGTCAGCAAGTACGGAATTATTTGGGGAGGCGTTCAGAAAAATGTCGGCCCGGCCGGCGTTACTATAGTGATAATTCGCGACGATTTAATTTATGATGAAGTCCTGCCGTTTACTCCGACAATGTTGAAGTACAAGACTCATGCGGCTAATAAATCTCTCTATAACACTCCTCCTTGCTACAATATTTATATATGCGGCTTAGTGTTTAAGTGGCTGTTGAAACTCGGCGGCACTGAAGCTATGAGAAAAATTAACGAGGCCAAGGCAAAAATTCTGTATGACTATCTCGACAACTCTAAATTATTCCATGGAACTGTGGAGAAGAAGGACAGGTCATTTATGAATGTGCCATTCGTTACAGGAAATAAAGACCTTGACGCGGAATTTGTGAACGCAGCAACTAAAGCGGGCCTGAAAAATATCAAGGGTCATCGTTCAGTCGGAGGCATGAGAGCTTCCCTTTATAACGCAATGCCAGTTGAAGGAGTCAACGCGCTTGTGAACTTCATGGCGGATTTTGAGGCGGGGAAATCATGTTAGCACCCAAGGAACGTAAAATTTTTTGCCTGAATAATATCGCGAAAATAGGGCTTGAGAAATTCAGAACAGGTTACACTCTAACAGAGAACGTCAACGAGGCTGCGGGGATTCTCGTGAGGTCGGCGGATATGCTGAACATGGAGTTCCCTGAAAATTTGCGTGCTATTGCTCGTGCTGGAGCGGGCGTCAATAATATTCCCCTTGAGAAATGTGCGGAGAATGGTATTGTCGTCTTCAACACTCCCGGGGCAAACGCTAATTCAGTCAAAGAGCTTGTGCTGGCGGGCTTGTTACTAGCTTCACGAGATATTTTTGGCGGCATTCAATGGATTCGAGACAACGCGAATAATCCTGACGTCTCCAAACTTGCAGAGAAGGCCAAGAAAAATTTTGCGGGTCATGAAATTTCAGGGAAGACTCTAGGTGTTATAGGCTTGGGAGCTATTGGTGTACGTGTTGCTAATGCGGCCGTCTCGCTCGGAATGAACGTACTTGGCTATGATCCTTACTTGTCAGTAAATTCTGCGTGGATGTTAAGCCCAATGATCAAGCACGCTGATACTCCTGAAGAAGTCTACAAGGCAAGCGATTTTATTACTATTCACGTTCCTGCTATGGATTCTACAAGGCACATGATTAACGCTGACACCATTGCAAAAATGAAACCGGGCATGAAAATCCTTAACTTTGCTCGTGACGTTTTGGTTGATGAAGAAGCACTGAAGGACGCATTAGAATCCGGCCAAGTTGCTTGTTACGTGTCAGACTTTCCGAATAAATTAAGCGTGACCCTGAAAAATTCTATCGTCTTGCCACACTTGGGAGCCTCAACAGAAGAAGCCGAGGACAATTGCGCGGTAATGGCAGCTATACAACTTCAGGACTACTTGGACAACGGAAACATCACCAACTCCGTGAATTATCCAGAGACTAACGCCGGCGTGTGTGAGACTGAAGCAAGAGCAGAAACATTCCCAACATGTTATCGCAAATAACTTCATTTTTCGGACGCAATAATCTTAATATCGAGAACTTATTGAACAAGGCACGAGGACAATACGCTTATACGTTGCTTGATATTTCTCACAAGATGCCTGACGATACGGCGGAAAGATTACGAGAGATTGACGGCGTGTTAAGAGTTAGACGAGTTAAGGAACGAAATTAAATTCATACAAGCCTCCCAGTCACGAATGATTGAGGGGCTAAAACTTTATAAAGGAGTGAAATTATCGCTTATGAGAAAAATTTTTCTTGCGTGCTTATTATTATGCCTAGTGCCTGGCGTGTCGTATTGTGCCAAAATCTCTATCCCAATATCAGAAGTCGAACGTGAAGCCTTAATCTTGCGTGTTGAGCTCAATAGACTCGGAAGCACCGGCGATCCTTTTGAACGTGAGGCGATATTACAAAAGATAATTGACCGTTGCAAGGGCACTGAAGAAGGCGAGGCAGCTTATTGGGACTTGGCCGACCTGTATCTTGATGGCTTCCCTGAAGAAATGAGAAAAGAGGCCCGCGAAATGTTAGAGCTTTGTTTACGTGCTTACCCTAACACTAACAGAACCTCAATGGTGAAATGCAAGCTAGTGGATCTCTACGACAACAACGACCCGCGACGCGCAGAACTCGTTAAACAACTTAAGAACGATAAAACCCTTCCCAACATACTAAGAGCGTCTCTCAACTAGCGCTCTTCTTCATTCATAAATTCAATTACAAATAGACAAACAAAAAGCGAACCAACGTTCAATTGATTCGCCTAGTTGGGGGATTTACCATGTAGGAAAATATAATCTTAAATGTGTAACGTCCTTCAGCGCATCATCGACTCGTCCTGAAACTTCAGGTAGTCTTTCCCAAGCTCCTCCGTCTTGTCTGCATAGCACTAATGGTTTTCGCCCGTATTGAGTCCATAAATCTGGCAGCTTGTCTTGAAGTTGTGGCCCAGGGATAAAAGAATGCTTGTAAAGTGGTTCATGGCCTTCTAAGTCGGGATAACCGGGTAAGGGCGAAATTATCAGCCATTGAGTCAATGCCCATGCGTTTATCATTTCTGGCGAGGTCAAGGCGTGTTTCAAGGGCATAATCTGAATCCCTCCGATTGTGTCGCGCTTTGAAGTTGCTACGTCAATGACTCCTGCGTGTGAGGCTCGTATCCTTCCGTTATCCTGAAATATTGTCCCTTCGAATCTCCCTACGCCGCTGACTTTGTGAATCACCCTTGCGATTAATTCCGGGCCATTGGTTCCGTGAGCTATGACTCTTCCGGCCGGCCTGTTTTCGATTTCTAGCATGTAAAATTTTTGCGTTAGGTCAGAGCGAATTATCAACACGTCGTCTTCTTCTGGCACGTCGATTAACGGCAACTCGACTCCTTCATGCAACACACTCACTCTTGACCCAACAAACGGCGCGAAGCCACCAAATATTCCCGTACCAGCAGGCATATCGAGCGAAAAAAATGATCCACCTTCAGCAGCAGGCGCTACAGTCACGGAAGGCACTAGGCTAATGATTCTCCCGTGGTTATTCTCTACGTTCACAAGAATGTGTATTGCGTTCACGGCCGAAGCACAGACTGTTGAGGGCTCACACCATTTGCTAGCGGTATATGCGGGCCAATTAGTCTTAACGGGAGCCATTAAAACCTTTCCCAACCCAACAACTTCACCAGCAGGCATTATCGCTACAACTTCAGCGCCAACTTTACAGGGGATTCGTATGTCGAGATTAGCAGCCTTAGCAGGGGAGACGAGAAGCACAAACAGAATCGCAACGACAAAAGAGCCAGCCACACCGCCCACACGTTACAGACTGCATGGTAAATTATTGAGGGCAATACGGAGCCGCCACGATGACGCAATATCGCCATTACAAGCCCAGGGAAAAACGTCGCCACCCGAAGCCACCCCGTAAGCGCGATTAAATGACTCAACGCAAAAATCAACGTCGTTATGAATATCCCGAAATACACGCCGAATTTCTTAACCGCTAAAGTTTGTAGCCAGCCACGGAAAAAAGTTTCCTCGATAAATGCCGCCGCAATTCCTCCGCCAAGATAGTCAAGAGTTTGCCAAAACGTCGGGTGCTTGAGGCCTCGTCCTCCCCATTCGTATGGCCAGTAAAAAGTTATCACCGTCAACGGAATCAAAGTAACACAAAGCGCAACTATCACATCACGCTTTGATTTACTCGTCAGAAACCATTTAAGGCCGTAAAGCTCTTCGCTCTCTCCCCGCCGCTTACACCATTCGTAGGGAAAGTAGAGCATGAACGCAGCAGCAACTAAACCTATCGCCGCACTAGATAACTTTGATAGCATCGTTGAGGAACTGGAAAGCACTATTTATGTAAGTGGAAATGTGAAAGCGATTGACGTATAACGTTATGGAAATTTTGCACAGCAATATTATCACCGGTACAGCAACGATAACCGCGCCTATACGATAGAGAATTTTTGCGGGAAGTTTGCCCCAAGTTTCGGAGAGTTCACCGACCAACCAGCCAAGAATCATAAATGCGAAACCGGAAATCCAAACTGCTAGACCAAATACCAATTGAGTGTTCACTATGCGCAACAAAATCAGCTCCCATAATTTGAGAATGTGAAAATTTACTGATATTATAGCGTGAAATTTTTTCTTAGGAGGAATTTTATTAATGGTACGAAAATTTTTCGTAGCGCTGGCTCTCATTCTTGCACTTACGAGTTTATCTTACGCAGCTGAAGAGAACGCAAAGGTTCTCGCACGAGTTGGAGGCCAAGATATCACAGAAGAAGACGTGTTTGAGTTCATCAAGCCCTTTGGTCAGCAAGCAGTTATGCTTTATGGTTCTGAAGAGGGACGCAAAATGATTATCGAGGACGTTATCACAATGAGGCTTTACTCTTTGTTGGGGAAGGACGAAAAAGTTGACGAGACCCCGGAATTTATCGCAGACCTTGAGAACGCAAAACGTGCTATGCTCGCTCAATATTCTATGCGCAAAATCATAAGTGGAATAGAAATCCCTGAAGACGACGCTAAGAAATTCTACGACGACAACGCGAAATTATTCATGCAGCCAGAAAGAATTCATGCCCGTCATATTCTCGTGAGCGACGATGAGAATCTCAAAGTAGTTCAGGAAGAGTTGAAGGCTGGAAAATCTTTTGACGTTGTAGCAGAAGAGCATTCAATCGATCCAGGCAGCGCGTCCAACGGTGGAGATTTAGGCGAGTTTCCAAAGGGCGTAATGGTCAAGGAATTTGAGGAAGCGGCTTTCGCTTTGCAGAATCCCGGCGACGTATCTGAACCAGTTAAATCACAATTTGGTTGGCACATAATAAAGCTCGAGGAACGAATCCCGGAGTCAACGGTATCATTTGAACAAGTTAAGGCGAATATAATCGAGGAGTTACGAAACAGAAAAACGCAGGAAGTACTACAGGAGAAATCCAAGGAGCTTGAGGAGAAATACACTGTAGAGAGATTCTAATTCATGGTACAATCAGCGACTAGCCAAGAATTTTCCCACACTAGCCGCTAATTTTTTTCAACTACATTTTCAACTACAAATTGACCTCTTGAATCCGCTCCATGACTTGATCGAAACCAGTTCCCCCGAAAACATTTCTGCGTCTCACACTTTCACGAGGCGACAAGATTTTTAGCATGGCTTCATCAACTTCTGGAATATGTTCTTGCCATTGAGTCAACGTCAAATCTTCAAAGCTTAAATTATTCTCAATGCACCACCCCACAAGCTTACCAACTTTCATATGAGCATCGCGGAACGGCACGCCCTTACTTACGAGATATTCGGCCACGTCCGTAGCAAGTGAATAACCATTTTCGAGTCCCGATAACGCAACTTTTTCATTAACATCAACTTTTGCTAACAACGCCGTAAGAATCCTAACAACGCTCTCAACTGTATCGAGTGAAGCCCATAAACCGCGCTTATCTTCCTGTAAATCCCTGTTGTAAGTCATCGGCAGGCCCTTAAGCGTAAATAATAGGTCTATGAAATTCCCGATAACTTGGCCAGTTTTTCCGCGCGCTAATTCGAGAACGTCAGGATTCTTTTTCTGTGGCATCATGCTTGAACCCGTGCAGAACTCGTCAGGCAAAACTATAAATGCAAATTCTTGTGTGTTCCAGTTGATTAAATCGTTACAAAGTCGCGACACGTGAATCATTAACATACTCGCAAAATAATGGTAGTCGGTCATGTAATCACGTTGTGCTACAGAGTCAAGACTGTTGCGAGTCGGTGAAGAGAAGCCCAAAATTTCAGAAGTCATTTCGCGATCTATAGGCAATGTTGACCCGGCCAAGGCTCCTGCGCCAAGCGGACATTCATTCAACGAGTCAAGAGCAAAATCTAAACGTGAAGAGTCTCGTTTGAAGGCCTCATACCATGCCAGCCAGTAATGCCCCATTGAAATAGGTTGAGCCTGTTGCATATGAGTGTAACCTGGAATAATTACATTAACATGATGTTCAGCGTTGTTCACAAAAACTTTCAGCAATTCCCGTAAATCGTCGCTCAAAATTTTTAATCGCTCTCGTAAATATAATCTCGTAGTCGTTGCGACTTGATCATTTCTGCTGCGTGCTGTGTGTAATTTTGCGCCCAACGGTTCTATCTCGGTCAATCTCGCCTCAATGTTCATGTGAACGTCCTCAAGATCTCGTGATGGTTTGAATGTTCCGTTCTGAATCTCGCGCAAAACTTTTTGAAGGCCAAGCTCGATTTTCTCCGCCTCATCAACTTTCAACAAGCCCGTTTTCCCAAGCATTCTCACGTGAGCAATACTGCCTTGTATATCGCATTCAGCCATTCGCCAATCTATATCAAGCGATTGTGTGAAGTCTTTGACCATTTCGGCCATACCCTGCTTAAATCTTCCGTGCCACATATTTCATAAATCACTCCTTCAAAATTTTAAGTAATTATATGATAACGAGAAACTTGACAACGTTGTATAATCCACTCGCTCAAAATTCAAACAACAAATATTTTAGGAGGTAAGAACATGAAAAAGTTTTTAGCTATGTTGCTTATGGTGTGTGTATTTGCTTCAGTAGCTGGCGCAGAGACTTACACCGAAACAGTTAAGGGTATGTTTGATGGCCTTGTTGTCGAGACGACGTTGAACGATGGCAAAATCGAGAGCGTTGTTGTGAAAGCTTCCAAGGAAACAGACACAGGTATTCCAGCCATTGAGTTATTGCCCGGAAAAATCGTTGAGGCTCAATCAATCGCCATTGACGGAATTTCAGGAGCCACAATGACCTCAAACGGAATCAAAGCAGCAGTTGAAGCAGCCCTCAAGAAGGCCGGCTATGACGTGTCGAAATTCCAAGCTACCAGCGCACCCAAAAAGGATATGTCATATTTCCCGGTTATGGGTTCATTCGTTGTTCCTGAGACTTGGGACGAGACTTATGACGTTGTTGTCGTAGGCGCAGGCTTTGCAGGAATGGCAGCAGCTTATTCAGCAGGTGAGGCAGGAGCTAAGACGTTAATCGTTGAGAAACTTGCCACAACCGGCGGAAACAGTGCAACCAATGGCGGACAGTATGCAGCTTATACTTCAAAGATCGCAAAAGCTTTCCAGCAGAAGTTCAACCTTGTACCGGACACAGCAGCCAAACACATTGAGGACACTATGAACGGTGGCGACCTCATGAGCAGAAAAGAACTCGTTGAAGAAATGGTTATGGGGTCACCTTACTACTTCAACCTGTTGCTTGATAATGGCCTCGTGATTCGTGAAACACTCGCTAGACCAGGCGGACATTATGGCTATCGTACATACGTCACGAAAGAACAGATCGGCGCAGACATCACCAACGTACAGCGCAAAATGCTTGACGGCCAGAAGAACGTAACGTTATCACTTAACACGAAAATGGTAGAAATCTATCGTACTCGCGACGAAGGAAATAAAGTCGTTGGTATTCGTGTTGCTAAAGACGACGGCTACAAGACAATCAGAGCTACAAAGGGCGTTATCCTTGCGACCGGCGGTTTCTCATCGAACATCAAAATGCGTGAGACTCAGGTACCTTATTTAACAAAGGATATTCCTACAACCAACATCAAAGCAGCTTCAACAGGTGAAGGAATTTACTTGGCCCAAGCAATCGGAGCTAACACAATGCAGATGAGCAACATTCAGCGCTATCCTTTCGCAGATCCCGGTGTACTCGATAAATACGCTGTGTGGCCATTCACTGGACCTTCATTCGGAATCGTTTATGTTGACTGGCAGGGCAAACGCTATGTAAACGAGGGCGAGCGTCGTGACGTTTGTGCAAATGCGGCGGCTAACTCCGGATTCATTTCAACGTATTCAATTTTCTCCGCGCCTGTAGTATTAGGTTTCACGACAGAGAAAGAAATTGCTGAAGGTGTTGCAACTGGACGTGTAATTAAGGCTGACACATTCGAAGAACTTGCTGAAAAAATGAACGCTTACCCGATTAAGGGACAGTATCCAAAAGTTACGGCTGAAAATCTCAAAGAGACCGTAGCAAAACACAACAGCTATATCGACAGTGGCGTTGATCCTGATTTCGGAAAAGTCATGGCCAAGACAATGGTCAAGATCGAAAACGGCCCGTACTATGCAATTCCTCAATATCCTTCAGTACACCACACAATGGGCGGACTCGTAATCACGACGAAGACCGAAGTAGTAGACATTTTCGGAAACGTAATCCCTGGATTATATGCAGCAGGAGAAGTTACAGGCGGACTTCACGGAACTAACAGACTCGGTTCAAACGCTGACGCAGATTCTTGTACGCTTGGATTCATTTCCGGTTACGTAGCAGCGACTGGCGAGATCCCGACGTTCATGTTTGACGAGAAAGCAAACTCCGAGCCCAAGAAATAATTTACCAGAAGCTCACAGAGAACTGTTGCGGGAGAAATTCCTGCAGCAGTTTTTTTATTGTGAACGTACGACTGTCTCTCTATGAACTATAATAGCCCCACAATAAACTTTAAGAAAAGGTATGGTGAAATTTACAGTGGCAATTATTCAGATCGTTCAGTGGGACGACAGTTTGAACTCCAACGACGTTTTAGCCTGGCGATATGTTGACCGTAAGAATCCAGCTAAGAGTGAAGAGTTAGGCAACTGGACTCAATTAATAGTCCGCGAAAATCAAGAGGCTATACTATTTCGTGATGGTCAAGCATTGGACTTATTCAGGGCTGGCCGTCATTCTTTATCTACAGACAATATCCCGTTACTTCGCAAAATTATGAACTTACCGACAGGAGGCGAAAGTGCCTTCAAGGCTGGCGTGTGGTTCGTGAACAAAGTCAACTTGCTTGATATAAAATGGGGCACTCAAAATCCAATCTTGCTTCGTGATCCAGAGTATCAAATCCCGATTTACGTCAGAGCTTACGGACAATTCGGCTTGCATGTAAACGAAAGCAGGCAGTTTGTGTTGAAGTTGGCCGGAAATAAATCAAGCCTCACTCGCGACGATATAGAAACGTATTTCAAAGGCTTAATACTTAGCAAAATGGGCGACATGATCTCGACGTACATAGCTCACAAGAAAATCAACATTTTCGAAATTAATGCTTACCTTGAGGATATGTCCAACGAGGCTGTAGAAAAAATTCGTCCGGAGTTCTCAAATTATGGAATAGAGCCGCTCAATTTTTATTTCGGATCTGTGAATGTCATTGACGACGACGAGGGCATAAAGAAACTCAAAACCGCAATGAGTGAACGCGCAACGATGAACGTAATGGGCTATAACTATCAGCAGAAACGCTCGTTTGACGTGTTAGAGACAGCCGCAGGAAATGAGGGCGGAAGCTCTTTATTGGGCGCTGGAGTCGGACTCGGTGCAGGAATGGGAATGGGCGGAACTATAGGACAAATGGCCAACCAGATGAATCAATATATCAATCCTCAAGCTAATACTTCAGCTACGTGTCCAGCTTGTGGTAAACCAGTAATGAATGGCGCGATGTTCTGCATGTATTGCGGAGCCAGACTAGCTTGTACGAAATGCGGCCAAGCTTTAATCCCCGGTGCTAAATTCTGTCCGAACTGTGGGCAGCAAGTTTAATAACGAAAGGTGAGATTTAACAATGGGAAAATTTTTCAACAAGATTCGTCAAGTGTTCAATATATTCCTGATAATGCTGCTTATAGGCTTGGGAACGGCCGTATTTGTTTATTTCCTGACAGACTCTTCACAACGCGGCGTAACGTTTTGGATCTCGGCGGGCTTTTTAATCTTTGCTCTTGTGCTTGAGACCCTCATGTGTTCGGGGATAGCTATGCGCTCAGACGGCGGCAAAAACATTCCTTCAGGTTTCACACAGGTGATATTAGGCGGGATATATTTCTTATTTGTTATCGTTGTATCGGTCGGAAACGCTCTCGCAAATTTCTCGGTCGTGAAATACATGTTGATTCACATAGGCGGGCTTATAGTCTTCCTGGTCCCAATGATATTAATCAACATGGCTACGTTGAGATTGAGCGGCGCTGACAGAAGAGAGCGTGAGGAAGGCCGAATTAATCTCTCTTCACTCTCAAGCAAAGTCGGCTATATCGTTGATGATTTAGTTGCAGCAGGAATTTCGCGACAAGATTTAACGCAGCTTGTGAATCTCTCTGAAGCTATAAAGTTTTCTGATCCTACACCAGCATCACGAAAGCTTGAACATGAACTCGAAGCCGCTGTGAATAATCTTGAGAAAGTGGCGTTAGACAAAGACATGAACGAAATAGCACGCGCTTGTACGTTGGCAGAAAGAGCTTTGAAGACTCGTAACGAGGCAGTTATAAACGCGAAGTGAGAAAAATTTTAGGGGCTGGCGATTAATCGTTGACCCCTTTACTTTACGCTAGTTATTCAATATTCAAAAGTTCGTCGAAGCCTGTAACCTCAAAAATATCTTTGATTTCCTGATTAATATTCTTGACCGTCATTTTCCCCTGCTTGTTCATTACCTTTTGAGCCTTGAGCAAAACTCTAAGTCCAGCCGACGAAACATATACAAGCTTTTCCATATCCACGATCAAATCCGTAACGCCATTAAGCGCTTCAATTTCCTTCTCAAGCTGTGGTGCTGTTGTTGTATCGAGTCTTCCCTCAATAGCTATCACGAGTTCTGATCCGTTTGTTGTCTTGTTGATTAACATTTCTAAATTTTCCTCCGTGTTATGTTTTCTAGAAACTGATTCATTATATACCATTAGATTCTTTATTCACTACACTAACATAACTAACGCCAGGGCCTTCAATTATGCTTAAGCCTTCATGCTTGGGAACAACGTTAATTTGTGTGGCTATACGATCTTTCAGGGCTTGTACGTGCGAGATTATCCCGATCATTCGTCCTTCACTCTTAATTTCTCCTAATGCCTCTAACGCCGTATTCAACGCTTCCTCATCAAGAGAGCCGAACCCCTCATCAAGAAATAGCGAGTCAACTTTTGCTTTACTCCCCGAAATTTGCGATAGGCCAAGAGCTAATGCTAGGCTGATTATAAATTTTTCCCCGCCCGACAAATTTTCCGTGGGACGAATTTCCCCGCCTTGTTCCTTGTCAATGATGTTGAGCTTCAAGCCCTCGTTATCAAGTGGAGCCGTGAGAATATAGCGTTCGTTCATGCGTTCAAGTTGTTTGTTGGCTATATCAATCATTGCATTAAGCGTTATACGTTGGGCAAACATTCGGAATTTCCCGCCGTTCTTTTGCCCGATTAACTGATTAAGCCCCGCCCAATTCCCACAAACTATTTCTTGAGCTTCATACTCTTTCTTGAGTTCTTCACGTTCAGCCTTGATTCGTTGTCTATAGTCGTAATCGTTCTGTAATGAAATTATCGTAGCGTTCAGTGATTTTATATTGCGTTCTTGTTCACGATAAATCGCGTCAAGATTCTCCAGAGTTTCAGGCGTTATGGCCTTGTCCCGTTCGTTCTCTAATCTCTGTGTATCGCTGGCAATTACGGCTCGTAAGTTGCTCATGGCCTCGTCAAGTTTCTGTGCCTGGTTCTGTAATTTCTCAAGCGTGTGTGAATCCTTTCGTGAGAGCGTAAAATCTTCTTCGCTGTCAAAATTCTTCTCGCTCAACTTGGCCGCGAATTCCTTTTCCAAATTTTCTAGCTCGTGAGTTAAATTCTCAAGGTTAGTTTTTTCCTCGTTGAATGATTTCGTTCTGTTGTCGTTGTTGCTCTTGAGAATCTCTAAACGTTTTGTAAGTTTCGTAATCTGTTCGTTAAGCCTTCTACATGTTTCTATCCAAGCCTTAAGCCTGTTCATTGTCTCGTCGATGCTGTTAAGATTCATTAAGCCCGTAAAAGCTATTGCCTCGTAGACGTTTGATTTTGCCTGTAAAAGTTTATTGAATGTATCGACGTATGCTTGTCTAAGGTTCTCATAATTCGTTTTTGCTATTCCAGATTGTTTTTCCTGTTCGGCCAAGTTCCTGTTAGCTTGGTTAAGATTTTCGCGCGCCGTGTTATTGCGTTCTCGTAAGAGCCTTAATTGATCGTCTAATCGCGTGATGTTCTGCGTTGTGTTAGGCTTATGAATTATTCCAGGGTGTTCACGCGAGCCACATATCGGACAAACTTCCCCGGGCTTGAGATTATTTCGTGCATGTTCAAATATCGCTGACTCTCTCATTGTCATAAGGTCGTCAAGATTCTTCATGGCTTGCTCTGATTCGTATTGCGCTTTATCACGTTTTGAGCGGGCACCGTTTAGGACAAGTTCTGCCATATCCTTAACCTTGCGTGCCTTGAATCCTTCTTTCTCAATGTCATTCTTTTGTCGTTCGATCTCGTCGTAACGAGTTAGAGCGGTGCTGGCGCGTGCGAAAATGCTTTCGGGGTTATCGCCGTCGGGAATGTTGCGGGTGAGCTTGGCAAACTCTGTTTCGAGTTCGGGAAGTCTGCTATTAATGTCGCTGATTTCAGAATTACATGTTGCAATATCCTGTTCGTATCTCTCACAACGTGCTTTAACGCTGGCGTAAGTATTTCGTTTCTCCGTCAACGTTGAGTAAATCCCCTCAAGCTCTCTTGCTCTTAAGCCTGCCTCAAGTTTTTTGCGCTCACACTCGAAATTATCAATCTCAAACTGTTTATGCTCAAGACGTAATTTATTGGCCGTCAATTCCTGCGTGATTCGTTCAATGCCTTTCAGCCACGTAATAGCCTCTTTAGCTTGTTCGTGTTCGGATTCGATTCGTGATAGCTGCTCCGAAAGTTCTGCCTTCTTCGTCAAAATCTCCTCTTCACTCTCAAAATTATCCCGCGGCTTAATGTTGTCTAGCTTGTAATTTATCTCGTCAAGTTTTCTGTTCTCGTTAATGGCTTCATCGTATACGCATGTTGAAATTTGCCCGTAAATCTCCGTGCCCGTAAGCTGTTCCAAAATCTCCGAGCGTTCCTTAGCGTTTGCACTCAAAAAAGCGTCAAAGCCTCCTTGTTCCAACATCACAGCCTGTGTAAAGCGTTTGAAGTCAAGCCCCGTAATTTCCTGAACAAGCCCCGGAGTCTGTCCTGTCTTCTCCGCGATTATCGCGCCACCTTCAGCGTATGAAAGTATGTGCTTTGCTGCTTGAAGATTGTTTGAGCGTCCTGCCCTATGTTGTTCCCATTCAGCAACGTAAACTTTTCCGCCCGCCTCAAATATAACTTTTGCCCAACATTCGTAAGTCTTGCGTGTCATGATCTCGTTCTGCCCGGCGATTTTCCCAAGGCGTGGTGTAGTCCCGTAAAGAGCCAAGCAAATTGCGTCAAAGATCGTAGTTTTTCCCGCACCAGTCGGCCCCGTTATGACAAATATCCCGTTTGAAGTATAGGCCTTGTCCGTTAAATCAATATGCCATTCTCCCTTGAGAGAGTTCAAATTTTTTAACTCTACTTTGTAAATCTTCATGCTAATCTATCTCCAGTTTGTGCAAAATTTTTTGGTACATTGGGATATATGCCTCGCGTTGCTTTTGTGAAATATCCTGACTATCAAGCAATAGTTCAAACATTTCCAGCGGCTTTATGTTCTCGAGTGTATAACGGTTATCGTAATTTGCGCTACTTTCATTAAAGCGTTTGCTATCGTCGTAGATGCTCAAAATTTCGATGAAGGGATAAGATTTCGTGAAGAAGCTCAATTTTTCCTGTAAGTCCCCGATAACTTCATCGCCATTGTAAATAATCTCAAGCCACACGGATTCGCCCTGTACGATAAATTCCTGAATGCCCGCATAAATTTCTTCCATATTGCCTTTGATTCGTGCAAGCCTCTGAAACACTGGGACTTCAATTTCGTGAACGCCCGCTAAATTTTTCCCGTCAAGGTCAAGAACGTACACAGACTTTGGGGTTTTACTTTCGCTGAACGTCATAGGAAGAGGAGAGCCGCTGTAACGAATATTTTCGCGCCCAACGAATTGCGGGGAATGTAAATGGCCAAGCGCTGTATAAGTCAGAAAATCCGGGAAAATCTCTGTGCTAACGTCAACGGCCGTCCCAACGTAAAGCGATCGAACTCCTTCATCACTGTTACACTTACCACCGCGTGCGAATAAATGCCCCATAGCTATCACAGGAATATTTGAGTCTCGTTGCAACTCTTCGGCGCGTTCAAAAACTTTTGCGTAATGGTTGGCGATACCCTGCTGTAATTCTTGGCCTGCGTCAATATTATCTTCAGGCTTGAGTGTTCTTACGTCGCGATCTCGTAAATAAGGCACTGCACAAACGATTAATTCACCGTTGAGGTTGATAATTTCGTCTTCAGGATTTTCGCAAGCAGTCCCGACAACATGAACATCGCAATTCCTCAAAATTTCTTTGGGCGCGTCAAGCAATGCCGGCGAGTCATGGTTGCCCGAAATTATGATTACATGCCTGCAATTAGTGTTCATGATCTTGGCCAAGAACGAGTAATATAAATCCTGCGCCTTGGTTGAAGGTGTAGTGTTGTCAAAAATATCTCCAGCCACGAGTAACGCATCAATGTTTTCATACACGATTATATTTTCCAACCAGTTGAAGAATTTTTGGTACTCCTCAAATCTTTCACGCGTTTTTAATCGTCGTCCTATGTGCCAGTCAGAAGTATGGAGAACGCGTCTAACCATGATAGAATTTCACCGCCTTGTTAAGAATTTAGTGTTAGGAGTAATAAATCATGGATTGGCAAATTTCGCAATTATTCATTATATGCCCGTTGATATTTATCGGGGGAGTTGTTGACGCGATAGGAGGTGGCGGAGGGCTGATTACACTTCCTGCTTACATGATAGCGGGGTTCCCTGTACATTTTGCAATAGGCACGAATAAGATCAGCTCTGTAATGGGTACGACAATAGCGAGCCTGAAATTTCTTCGTGATGGTTACATGCCATTGAAGCTCTCGTTGTTCGGGATCGTGTTTGCCTTGTTAGGGTCATCACT
>CAJOGG010000064.1:0-1770 GCA_905234205.1 uncultured Synergistales bacterium
TTTAATTTCAAACTTCGGACCAACAACTTTTTTAACGTCACGTTCTCTCGTCATTATTTCAACAGGTTCGCCGCCATTTATGCTAACGTTCACTTGCTCTAACGCTTTGAACTCGCCAAGAGTCTTGTTGTCAAGAAAAATCTGGTGCTCACGTCCGATATAGAACAGCCATATTCCAAGCAACACAAGCAACGCTAACACAACAAGCCTTTGGAACCAACGCATAAGAAATTTCAAGAATGCTACAAACATTTACGCATTACCCCCTCTCAAACTGCGTCTGGCTGCCTCACGTTCACGATTACGTCTCCATGCATGAAGCACAAGAGCTATAGCGATAATACCGTAAGACACAAAAACTCTGAAATACTCGCCGATTTGTGCCTCACCGATTAAATTTTTCCCCGCCATAGGTGCGACGATGAACATCAAATGGAACAATATAACTCCCACGAAAACGTTAGCTATACTTGCTTTTGATACGCTAGCTCCGCCGATTAATAACGCTGCTATTGAGAACATTCCCGCCTGGTCATGACTGTTGTAAGTGTTAAGCGTGCCCATGTTCTGTAGGTAAATTATTTGCCCGTAACAAGCTAACACTGTTGAAATAACTATAGCGATTATTCTCGTACGATTGACCGGGATACCAGCACTATAAGCGACGCCCTGATCTTGTCCCAATGCTCGCATATCTTGGCCAAGTTTCGTCCTTCTGAACCACATGATGAACAAGCAGAACAAGCCTATTATTAAGAACGTAGCTAACGGGATTCTGATTGAGCCTTCCAAGCACGGGACGTTAAATAACAAATACGTATTAGCGCCGTTGATATTCAAGAATTGTTTTGTGGCTTCTGTCCCGGAAATTACCGTTGGGATCAAGTTATCGAGTACTCCGCGAATCCCAAGCAAGCTCACAGCGTTACGAACTCCGTAGCCTCGCGATAAAAGCAAGTTAGGATTTGTGATAGGGATAACCCAGCCCATGAGATATAACACAACCATTTGATACACGCCGTTGATGAAGAAGCCAAGAATGTAACTCGTAACCATTTCACGGCCCTTAGCACGGTTGAGAATATGTCCGCAGAAAATCCCAAGCACTACAGCTATAGGAGTACCGATTAAGCACGCGAGAACCATTCCAGGTATTCCAACTATGCCCCAATCGCATATGAGCAACAAACCTATTTGCCCGGCCATTGCTCCTAAAACCATTCCGAAATTTAAGCCCATGCCAGCCATTATTGGAATAAGCAGAGATAAAATCAAGAAGGAGTTACGCCCGATTCGAGTCAATAATTCCTGAATGAGATAGCTAGCAGAAAATCCACTTAACGGAATCGCGAACGCTGAAATTATAATGAAGACTGCGGGCACTGCGTTATTAGCTATTAAATCAAAGAGTTTACGAAACATTTTACGCACGCACCTTTCTTGTCAAAGCATAGAGAATCATTCCGTTACTCACTATCAATCTTATAACCTCTGACATATCCGTCTGGAACACGCTGTTAAACACTGAAGGAGTCATCGTCAGAATGCCCTGGAATAAAAACGTGCCTATGATTACATTCGTGATACTGGCTTTGTTGACACTGGCCCCTCCCAACAATATCGAAGCAACCGCCGGCAATGCCATATAGAACGGCCCCATATATAACTGAATGAACCCGAAGCTCTGTTCATAAACAATAATTCCTATTGCGCCTAAAATCGTTGACATTACGACGGAGATCGTACGCATCTTATCAACGTTGACACCAG
>CAJOGG010000064.1:1849-9140 GCA_905234205.1 uncultured Synergistales bacterium
ACAGCAAAGAAAATCAACATGCCTGTGGGAATCGTTAAATGCTCATTGACTTTGAAGGCTAACGTGTCATTAAGAATCCTCAACCAATAACCTTCAACGCTTATAGTAGTTCTTAAGCCTCGGCCAGCGTATCCCCAAACCATTGTAGGGTGTTTATACGGAAGCAATAACCACGCTATGCACATGAACGAAACTGACGAGAAACCAACATACGTAGCTATCATCATTTCGTCGCCCTTGACTCGGTTCAGCAACTTACCATAAAGCCAACCTAACACAGCCGCTATAGGTACAGCGATAACGATTGCAGAAGCAAAGCCCAAAGCCTCGCGATAATTCGTAACAAATTCTTCAGTGAGCCATGTAATCTTGTACTGTGCTGCTAATTCAACGAGCTTGGCCATAATTTCCGTGTTAAGTTCGATTGATAACGTTGCGCCCAACAAACCCGCAATAATTCCAAGTGGCAACCCGAAATTCAATCCGCAGCCAGCCTGTACCATTGGGATCATCGCAAGAACCATCACGCCATTCATTCCGAATCTTACAAGCGTGTTGTTGAACGACGTGTAAATATTCACACCCACGAACGGAGCAGCAATGAATAACCCAAGCAGGAACAACGCAATTATGATTCTTGGCCAGCCAGCGTTCTTTATAAATCTTCCTATCATGCTATATTCTCACCTTCCTCATCATTTTCACTCTCCTGTTTAGTTTGTCCCATCATGAGCATTCCAAATTCTTCAGCAGGACGCGACGCAGGCAACACTCCGGCAATTTTTCCCTCGTCAACAATGGCAACACGATCACAAACTGAACGTAATTCTTCAAGCTCTGAACTCGTGATTATGATTGTCGTACCGTTTTCCTTGTTGTAGTTCTTCAACGTATCAAGCACGAGAGCTTTTGCGCCAATGTCTATGCCTCTGGTGGGTTCGCAGATTAATAAAATATTCGGACGTAACACGAATGCTTTAGCAAGACAGACTTTTTGTTGGTTGCCTCCAGATAATTCGCCGGCCTTCTGTTTTACACTTGTGCATTTAATGCTGAGAGCGTCAATAAATTTTCGTGCCTCCTTGGCCATAGCTAACTCGTTTCTCATTTGGAATATATACGGGATTCCAAGCAAGAACCTTCCTTGAGTTTGCATAGCCGTGAATGTAATGTTCCAGTCTAAAGGCTCATCAAGCAACAAGCCCACGCCCCTACGATCTTCTGACACGAAAGCCATTTTTCTGCCCAAAGCTACACGAGGTTTATTGAGGGTCAATCTTTTTCCGAAGAGCCTAACTTTTCCGCCAGCAGGATAAAGTCCCATAATTCCGTTGGGGATTCCTAATTTACCGTGCCCGGCCAAGCCTCCTATGCCGAAAATCTCGCCCTTCTGAACTTCAAACGATACGTCCCTCACAGTTTCGCCCGGCATATCAACCCATAAATGTTCAACCTTGAGAGCGTATTTATTCTTCTTGCCTTTCTTTTTGGGCTTGGGGTTAAGAGTGTCATTGACGTTCTCAACTTCGATTGGCTGATCTGAAATTTCCTGTGGCATTGAGTCCTCTTTGCGTTCACTCTCACGACCAACCATTAATGACGCTATTTGACGAGTGTTTAATTCTTTGGCAGGCTGATTAGTGATGAGTCTTCCGTCACGCAAAATCACGATACGATCACAAAGTTCTGTAACCTCGCTCAACCTGTGAGATACGAATATAATCGCAATTCCAGAAAGTGCTAACTTTTTCAACGCAGCCAGCAAAATATCCGCTTCAGTTTCAGTCAAGACCGCTGTAGGCTCATCGAGAATCAATAAGCGCGTGTTCTTTCTGTCAATTTCTCTTGCGATCTCGATAAATTGCTTATAGCCGACGGGCATTTCACTGACGACCATATCCGGACTTATCGCTACTCCCAAAGTGTGAATAGCCTTGCTTGCTCTGTCATACATTGCATTACGGTCAAGCGTTGAGACTCTGTCGCTGAATACGTAACTCATCATTGAGCCATTAAGAACTTCACGGTTAAGCAAAATATTTTCCGTAGCTGTGAATCCGGGGATTAACGAGAACTCCTGATGCACCATTCCTATACCAGCAGCAAGCGCATGAGAAGGTCGCGTGAAGTGTACAACTTTTCCATCCATTGAGATATTTCCTTCGTAGCCTCCGGTTGATTGAATGACCTCGACTCCGAACAAAATATTTAACAGCGTAGATTTTCCTGCTCCGTTCTCTCCTACAAGGCCGATAATTTCTCCCTCGTTGATCTCGAATGATATATCCGTCAAAACGCGGTTGCCATAATATTCTTTGCCTACGTGTTCGAGTGCGAGCAATGGATTGTTATTACTCAAGATAAAATCACCTCTTAACTATAGAAAAGGGGAATGCTTACATTAATTCGGCACTCCCCCATAATTGATTACGTTATTGAATTTGCTTTAACTCTTATTGAGCGGCGGGGGTCATGCGAATCAGGAAGTACTTTTCAGGGATTTCAACATCAGCGAGTCCAAGATAGCCTTTGCCTAATACGTAAGTATCCTGACGAAGAAGAACGAACTTTGTATTTCTCACGCCTGTGTTAGCGTCAGTGAAGTAGCTTGCGCCCCAATGTGCACCTGGGCAAAATTCATCGTAAGCCATGCGCATTTCTCTAAGAGCCTGTGCAGTCCCGAGCCTGTTTGTATATGTTCCTTCAACATAACGTTTGCCGTATTCAGCCAAAGCTGCTGTGGTTGTGTAGCCCCATGAATAAGCCCATGTTCCCATACGTTCGCCGCCTCCAGCTTTCACTACAGCCTCTTCAACTTTCTTCAAGATTGCCGGCCAGTCTCCCTGCTCCTTTGATAAGTCAATGCCCAATGCTCCGGGATAACCCATTAACGGTGAAGGAAGGTCAGCTTCTACAAAATAGCCACCGAGTGCAGCAACTTGTCGTAATAGCGGCTCTGTGTGTCCGTCGTTTGTGCAGAAGAACGCAGCGTCTTTGCCGTATTTCTCGATCCATGCGGGCATGTTCTCAAGAATGTATTGCTGAGCTCCGGCCATACCTACGTCACTTGTTGGGTCTGGGGCTGTCTCGAACACGAACTTCATTCCTAAATCCTTGCAAGCCTCTTCCATGATTGCACGACGAAGGCCAAGAGTCTCATAGCTCATATGACGGGGGAAGGAAATATGCACGAAAGTTTTTGCTCCCATTTTTTGAGCGCCCAGGGGAATTGTATAGCCGCGTCCAATGTGGTCAGTGTGTGTAGCAATGTCAGCAGCTTCGGAGATTACGCCGGGATCCTCATGAGGTTCACCAGCAAGCAACAAAATGTCGTTTCTCTTCTCGCGTACACGTCTGAAAGCTTCAGCTGTTCCTGGTACGGCCTGATTGACAACGATAACTTTCATTTTAGGATCGTCAGCAAGTCCAAGAATCTGGCTTATAGTTGTCTCTTGCTCTGAAGGGAAATTGTCGGGATAAGTGATGTGGGTGATCATTCCACCGTTTGCAGAGTCACCATATTTTTGAATCATGAGTTCTGCGCCGCGTAAATCGTCCTCACTCTGAGAAACTGTACCTGTTACGATTCCAATGTGAAACGCAGCCTCTTCAGCTACAGCCGCGCCCACAAATAACACGCATACGAGTGCGGTCAACAATGCTAACTTAATCTTCAAGATAAAATCCTCCTTGTGAAATTTGAAATGTGCGAATATTATAACAGCAAGCCTTTTTGAATTACATCAGCGATTCAGACTCATTACTTATGAGTCTCTTGCCGCGCCACGTATCCCGGTTCTGTATGAAGTGCGTGATTTGATACAATAGCACAAATTTTATGAAGGAGTTAGAAAAATTTTGGGGCAGATTCAAATTATCGTTGAGGGAATGACTGCGAGCGGAAAATCCACAATCGTTGATTTAATTTCACAGCGTTTGGGCTTTAAGGTCATGCCTGAAGAATTTCGGGATCCGCTGGACTTGTTGAGTCGCTTTCATCATGATACACGCTGGGCCTTTCCAATGCAGCTAAATTTTTTGGTGACTCGTTTTGCTCAATATTTATGTGCGTCCGAAGAAAACGATTACATTCTTGACCGAAGCATATTCGGCGATAAAGTTTACGCTATGTTGTATTACAAGAACGGCTATTTCAAGGACAGCCAACTTGGTTGTTACTTAACGCTTTATGATTCATTACTACGTTACGTGAAGAATCCTAAGCTGCTAATTCTTGTGCGTTGTCCGTTTGATGAGATCATGCGACGAATTTACGATAGAGGCAGACAAGACGAAATTGACGCGGGCGAAGAATATTGGAGGAGCTTATACGATGCTTACCAACCTTTTCTTGAGTTCGTGAAGTCAGAGATTGGGCATGACGTGAATTATTTGGAGCTCGATTTATCCGATCCAAAGTTTATTGAGACTCCGGAAATGGTTGAGAAGTTTCTGAATGATGTCAAAAAATTTTTCCCCGAACGAGATTTTAACTAGTCATGAATCTTAGACAATTATTGAATCACATAAACACTTTTGCGCCCTTTGACTTGGCCGAAGAATGGGATAATCCGGGCTTGATGGTCGGGAGCTATAAAACTGAAGTCAAACGCGTTGGAATTTGTCTTGATGCCGTTAGTGAAGCTGTGGCTGAAGCGGGAATACAGGGCTGTAACGTATTATTGACTCATCACCCGTTGATATTCAGAGGCCTTAAGCATATTGACATTGATTCAGAGACAGGCAAGACTATTCACGAGGCCATTAAACGCGGCGTTACAATCATAGCGGCTCACACGAACTGGGACAAAGCAGAAAAGGGAGTCAATGCAACTCTCGCGGCTTTGCTAGGAATCGGGAAAATCGAACCAATGGGAGAAATTGGTGTACACGGAAAAGTTATCAAATGCAATCTTGAGTCCTTCATCAGGAAAGTGAAATCATCGTGGGGACTCTCAAGGCTTGATATTTACGCGGAGACTACACCCACTAAAATTTTGCGTGTTGCAATATGCGGGGGATCTGGCGCAGAATTTTGGCACGATGCTTTGAGAGTGAACGCAGATATTTATCTCACGGCCGACATGAAATATCACGAGCTTATAGACGCAACGAGAGCAGGGCTTGCGATAGGACTTGCTGACCATGGAGAAATGGAACGAGCCTCACTTCCAGAACTTGAGAACAACATCAAGGCCGGTGGCTTTGAGACGAGATTAATTAACATAAACGCTCTAGCAACACCATTAAGAGCATAAGGAGTATATTAAATGAAACAACGAGTATTAAGCGCAATGAGACCCACTGGGCCTCTTCACCTTGGACATATGGCCGGAGCTTTGAGCAACTTTGTGAAGCTTCAGAATGATGAACGTTACGAATGTTTTTACAGCATAGCGGATTGGCACGCGTTAATGTCAAACTATGAAGAGTCAGGAAACACCGGCGAATTTTGTTACACAGCATTGCTTGACTGGCTGGCAGTTGGCCTTGACCCGGAGAAAAGTCCGTTGTTCATTCAGTCGCATGTTCCACAGCACGCAGAGTTAGCCCTAGCCTTGGGAATGATTACACCGCTTGGGTGGCTGTATCGCAATCCCACGTACAAGGAGCAAATCGAGAACATCAAGAACAAAGATTTAAGCACGTTCGGATTCTTGGGGTACCCTGTGTTAATGGCCGCGGATATTTTGCTGTATAAGGCTAGTTTGGTCCCTGTTGGTGAAGATCAAAGCGCGCATTTAGAGTTAAGCCGAGAAACTGTCAGACGCTTCAATAACTTCTTCGGGGAAAATTTACTCGTTGAGCCTCAACCATTATTCACGCAAACTCCGAAAGTCCCTGGAATTGATGGCCGCAAAATGAGCAAATCTTACGGAAACGCGTTGGAAATTTCAGAGAGTGAAGAGTCAATGTGGAACAAACTTCGTACAATGATGACTGACCCCGCACGAATGAGACGAAAAGATCCCGGCGACCCCGCTAAATGTCCTGTATGGGATTTACACAAAGTCTTCAACCATGACGAACAAGAGAAACAAGAAATTTGTGAGGGCTGTAAATCTGCTGGAATTGGCTGCATTGACTGCAAGAAAAAATTGAACGCTCATATCCAGGAAATGATGACTCCAGTTAGAGAACGTCGCGCAAAATTTGAGGGCAAGAAAGCTTTGTTAGACGAGATACTTGCTGACGGAGCCGAACGCGCTGGAAAAGTTGCAAGAGAGACAATGAGCGAGATATACCCGGCTATGGGACTGCTTGTGAATCCAAAACGCTAAATAATGAGATTAAACGCTTTCTTATCATCGTGCGGAGTCGCTTCCCGTCGTAAATCCGAAGTCGTAATCCTTGAAGGACGCGTGCAGGTTAATGGAAAAATTGTGCTTGCTCCGTTCTTTCAGGTTGATCCGGAAAATGACACCGTAACTCTTGATCGTAAACCCTTGACTCTTTCCGAACATGTTTATTATGTGGTAAATAAGCCCGTGGGTTATGTCTGTGCTGTGAGCGATAAATATGACCCTGTTGTTGTTGACTTAATCCCCGAACATAAAGGCAGGCTTTACCCTGTTGGAAGGCTTGACCGAGAGAGCGAGGGCTTGTTGATTCTCACGAACGACGGAAATTTTACACAAAGCATTCTTCACCCGTCCAAAGATATTTACAAAGAGTACGAGGCATTACTCAACATTCCAATTAACGAGAAACAATTGCGACGTTGGCGACAAGGCTTCGAGATTGAAGAAGGACTGCATATTAAGCCGATAAGTATTAACGTGATGAATAAATTACCCCCGAGCATGTGGGTTTCTATAGTGATAGTTGAGGGAAGAAAACGTGAGGTTAGACTTATGGCCAAGCAAGCAGGCTTTAGCGTCAAACGATTAATCAGGCGCAAAATCGGGAAAATGACTCTGGAGAAATTAAAGCCCGGTGAGTTTGTTAGTTTGTCTTTTTCAGAGCTGTACACTAAAATATTCACAGGTGGAGTAGTTTAATTTTTCACGAGGAATGTAATACAATTATGAGCATTAACGCATAGATTCTAATGGAATGTTAAACTAAATCTATATGGAAAGGAGGACGATGTAGAAAACATACTGATATAATGCTTTCCGAAAGGAGGCGAGTCGAATGTATAAAGCTATAGTGATACGGTTATTCCCAACGAAATCGCAGGCAAAATTATTCTGGCAGAATGTCGGCACGACGCGTTGGACTTGGAACTGGGGACTTGAAATTCAGCGTAAAGCATACTCCGAGAACAAAAAGATTCTTAGCGTCTATG
>CAJOGG010000065.1 GCA_905234205.1 uncultured Synergistales bacterium
GTAATTTTGTCGTTTGCGCTGTTGTTTGCATTTGATTATTTCGTCGGCAATCAATCGACGCAAACCGTTCCCGCCGTCAATCAACAGGCGCAAGCGGAATTTGTCATGACTTTGAACGGCGAAAACATTTACATTTACCGCGACACTTTGGTTCGGACGAACAACGCGCACGAAGACGTTGCGCCCGAATTCAAATGCGTGTTGGTTGACGACGCGGACATTCGGTCAAATTGCGAATTCAAGGCACGCGGCATTGTCGTCATGTACATTGACGGTGTCGAAGTCGGCGATTCAACCGAAGACCCCGACATCGAAAAGCTTTACAACGCCATCGTCAAAAAATTTCTTTGACCTTGAATTCCGTTGCCGGTGCGAAAGCGGGCGAACGTCCTAACCAGGACACTGTTGATGTTATCATGTGTTGGCGTTCTTTTGGAGGTGAAGATTTTTGCCGTTGTGACTTGGTTGCTGGAGGCTGGAGTAATCAATGATTCTAGAGAAGGTATGCAAAATGAATTTGTCCAAAAATAATGACTCAATCAAATCGGAAGTTTATACGGAGGATAAAACTATTCAGGAAATGTTCCTCAAAATGACGGGGCGTCTTAACAGGCTCCGATACTTTAAGCGCGTCATTGTTGTAGCGTTAGTTTCATTAGTGGTTTCTTTCCCCATATTAATGATTTTTATCGATGATTTGGGCAATATTACACCTTTGGGAAATATCGTCAATGCAATTATCAATCTCGCTACATTTATTCCTTTGTATTGCCTCGATGTTCGTCGTCTTCACGATTTGGATAAGGACGAGACTCTCGCGAAAATTAGCTTGGGGCTTGGGGTTGTCGGCACAATTATGGGTATGAATAATGAGGATTTATCTTCTATATCCGCAGTTGAAATGATTATCTACGGTATTGGTTCCGTGATTGGTCTGTATATATTGCTCGCCCCGGGAACTAAAGGTGAAAACAAATACGGTCCCGATCCGTTGGGATAATTCTTCCTAAAAGAGAGGTCTGCGGCTATGAAAATTAAACATTTTTTCTGCGTGATGATTTCCACGTTGCTGACGATTACATTGTTCGCTGGTTGCGGTTCCAAATACGACGAAAATGTTATGACGGTTCGCGAGGGACATTTTGACGGCTATCCAGACGTTCCAATAGGTGCAGCCTTCGATCAATTTTTTGCTGACGGGCAGTGGGAATCCTTCACGTCAACGAGCAACGAAACTATTAACGGGACTGCATAACGTATCATTAATTTTCCGACTGGTTCACGTTCAAGAAATATATTAGCGTTTTGATTCAAGTTATTACCTCCAAAAATTTGAGCAACAAAAAAATGCGCTTGCCCAATATTGCTCGGACTTACGCATTCTTACGCTGCACAGCTAATTTATGAAAATTATAGCACTCTAATTCTCTATGGACTTTTCGCGCAACCACTCCTCAAGTTTGTTTCCGTCTCTTAATAATTTTCCCGTCGAGTCTATGAATGCATGTTTCGTATAACCCTCGGCCGCTAGTTTGTGTGTATCAGCGTGAAATATCTTGTTAGAGAAAGTTACGCTTACTTTCGTTACGTTGCTTACGCTAGTCTCAATGTCAATCTCTTCCTCGTAGAGCAACGATGACTTATACCTACAATGAGCCTCAACCACCGGCAAGAATACTCCTTCAGATTCCCAGAGAGCAAAACTTTTCCCCATAGCCCGGCAAAAATCACTGCGTCCCATTTCGAACCAGTCCATGTATCTTCCGTAATAGGCCACTCCCATTTTGTCAGTCTCTCCATAACGTACCCTTGTACGCGTTAAGTGTTTCATGTATTTCCGCCTCCTTTGTTGCAATGATAACACACGGGCCCATTTCTGCTATAATCGCTCGTGAATAACAGGAGGAGTAAATGGATAATATTTCAACATCAACATCAAATTACGGAGCAGAAAGTATAAAAGTTTTAGAGGGCCTCGAAGCTGTTCGTAAACGTCCCGGAATGTATATAGGTGACACAAGCACACGAGGTCTTCATCATTTAGTCTATGAAGTCGTAGATAATTCAGTTGATGAAGCTATGGCGGGTTTCTGCGACAAAATTCAGGTTACTATACATAGAGACGAGAGCATAACTGTACAGGATAATGGACGAGGAATCCCGACTGATCCACACCCCTATAACGGTAGGCCAACTAGTGAAGTGGTGCTTACGGTTTTGCATGCTGGAGGAAAATTCGGCCAAGGAGCTTACAAAGTTTCAGGCGGTCTTCATGGAGTCGGTGTCAGCGTCGTTAATGCTTTGTCGCAATGGCTAGTTGTAACTATTGCTCGTGATGGCGTGGAAAAATGGCAACGTTTTGAGCGTGGCGTACCTGTTACTGATTTATCGGAAGGGACCCCGGCTAATTGGCAAGGCACAAGGATAGATTACTTACCTGACGCAGAGATATTTGAAGAAGTTCATCATTCACTCGATACACTCAAGAGCAGATTCAAAGAGTTAGCATTCCTGAACCCGGGCTTGAAAATTTCTGTGCTCGATGAACGTACAAACGAGTCACGCGATTATTTCTTCCAGGGCGGCATAGGAGCATTCGTGAAATACATTGACCGCGATAGAATGCCCTTGTTCGATCCCCCAATAGTTTTATCAGGAACCAGAGATAATATAGCTGTAGACGTTGGCTTTCAATATAATGATGGCTATCAGGAGCACATTTACACTTACGCAAACTTGATTCACACGATTGAAGGCGGGACTCATTTAGTCGGACTTAGAACAGCTTTGACTCGTGCTATAAACGAAGCAGCAAGAGCTAACAAAGTTCTCAAGGAGAAAGAGGACAACTTGACCGGCGAGGACCTCAAAGAGGGCTTGACTTGCGTTTTATCAGTGAGACTCGGTGAACCACAGTTTGAAGGCCAAACTAAGACAAAGCTTGGAAACAGTGAAGTGCGTGGAGCAGTTGACTCGGTTGTCTATGAAGGGCTATTAGCAGTCTTTGAGGATAAACCAGAAATCGTTCGCCCGATCGTTGAGAAAGCTGTGAGAGCAAGAAGGGCGCGTGAAGCCGCAAAGAAAGCTCGTGAACTTGTCCGTAAAGGCGCAATGTCGGGAATGAGTTTGCCTGGAAAGTTGGCTGACTGTTCATCAAAACACGCTGAAGACACAGAATTATATATAGTTGAGGGAGATAGCGCAGGAGGTTCGGCCAAGCAAGGACGCGACAGAAAGTTTCAGGCTATATTGCCATTACGTGGAAAGATTCTAAACGTCGAAAAAGCTCACATGGATAAAATGTTGGCTAACCGGGAAATCCAGACTATCATAACCGCTCTTGGCTGTGGAATAGGCAACGAATTTGACGCTAATAAATTGCGCTATCACAAGATAATCATCATGACCGATGCCGACGTCGACGGCGCACACATAAGCACACTGTTGTTGACGTTCTTTTATCGCCATATGCCGGAATTATTATCGCAGGGATATTTGTATCTTGCTCAGCCTCCGTTGTATCGTGTTCAATCAGGCAAGGAAATAAATTACTGTTACACCGACAAAGAGTTAAGGCAGAACGTTGAGAAAGCTTCTGATCCGTCAAAAGTCAGTGTGCAGCGTTACAAGGGCCTTGGCGAAATGAATCCCGAACAATTATGGGAGACGACTATGGATCCGGCTAATAGAATCCTGAAAAAGGTTGAACTCGACGATAATTTCTTGGCCGACGAATATTTTGATATACTCATGGGCGATAAAGTTGAACCTAGACGACAATTTATTATAGCCAACGCTCATACTGTTAAGAATCTTGATATATAGCGCCGATAAATTACCTAGATAGAGGAAATGCCAATAAACATTCAGGAGGAAAACTCAAAATGGTAAACAGCAGCGCACAGTTCAAATATCAAGCAACGAGAATTTCAACCGCCACAAAAGAGCAATTGTTATTGATCACATACGACATCGGAATTAAAGCCTGTCATGCCGCAGTCAATGCTATGTCAGCAAAAGAGCCTGATTATGAAGTTGCAAGCCGTGAGGTTATTCGCGCTCAAGAAGTTATTCGTGAACTCATGGTTACACTTAACAGGGACAAAGCCGGGGACATGGGCGACAAATTAATGCAGCTTTATGAGTACATGTATCAGCTTTTAGTTGACGCAAATATGAAGAAGGAACCTGATAATGTCAAAGTGGTTCGCGGAATGCTTGAAGAGTTAAAGCAAACTTGGGAGAACGCGTTAATGCAGCTGTTAAAGGATTATCAAGCAAGCCACCCCGACGACAAAGACCTTCAGACAGCTATGAACGAAATTGAGGGCAAAAAGCCAGCAACGACACCTACTCCTACACCAACTGCTCAATACACAGCCCCAACACCAGCGAAAAATGTTAAGGCAGGACGATTTACACTTGCAGGATAACGATAAGCTTCTTGAACAAGCTAAGCAGTTAATAGCTAGAGAAATAAAACTCTGTAAGATATTAAGGGCAATGATCTCGAGGGAACTTGAGGCCATTGTCCTTAATGCTGATATGGACGAGTTAGCAGTTGTACTTGAGAAGAAAGACGATGTTATCGCAGAACTACAACTATTGACTGACGGTTGGCAAGAGCTTATCAATAGCATGAAGCCTATTCCTCAAGGTGTAAACATGTTCACGCATTTGTTGGAGTTATATCCTGATGACGCTGAATTACCTGCACTTATTCAAGAAACTCACGATGTTTCTACTAGCATAATGAAGGCTGAAGAAGATGCAATTTCTGAGCTTGATAAATATCGTTCTGATTTGCGGTCTCAAATGGTCAGACGAGCTAATAATAAGAATGCTGCTGCGAGTTATGCCCGCATGGGAGGGTCAATCATATGAAGAAGTTAGTCTGCGTAGTTTTGATAATAACGTTAATCTCAAGTAATTTCGCCGTTGCTGCAGAGCCTGATCCGGATTTAGCGAAAGAGCGTGAGATCGGTCGCAAAATAGTCAAGCAAATTGAGGAAGAATGGCCCTTGACTTCAAAGCCTGCTATAACTTCAAAGCTGGAGATAATTTTGCGCAAGCTTGAACCTTTTATGGAACGTCGCATAGATTGGGAAGTGCGTATAGTTGACTCTGAAGCTGTGAACGCGTTTTGTTTACCAGGAGGCTATATATTTTTTACGACAGGAATTTTGGATTTGCTGAACACTGATTCGGAATTAGCAGCTGTTATGGCTCACGAAATGATTCATGCTGACAGAAAACACGGTTTGAGGATAGCCGCCGAGAGTCAAAAAGTTTCGTTAGGATCATTGCTTGTAATGATTCTTGGAGCAGCTACAGGTACAGCCGCACCTATAGTTTTGGCGCAAGTTGCACAGATAGCTATAACTAGTGGCTATACAATGGAACTCGAGAGTGAGGCCGATAGATTGGGAATGCAGGCTCTACTAAAGTCAGGTTATTCACCTACAGGAATGATTACAGTGTTTGAACGTTTCATGGCCGAGGATTACAAGCAACCCATACGCGATTACGGAATATACATGGATCACCCCGATACTCCCAAGAGACTAGAAAGAGCTGTTCAGATACTTCATGATAAACATATACCTATTGAACGTAAATACATACAACTATGGATACAAAAGCATTATTTAATGAGTGGCAAGCGCTACAGCCACTTAGTGCAGAAAACAAAAAACGATTGGACACCAAGTTTATGTTGGAATTCAACTATAATTCCAATCATATTGAAGGCAATACACTTACATATGGTCAGACAATTTCTTTGCTGCTACACGGAACCGTTGATGGCTCTGCTCCGATGCGCGATTATGAGGAGATGAAAGCCCATCAAGTGGCATTAGAGATGGTCAAGTTGGAAGCAACTTCTCATGAGCGTCCGTTGACAGAAATGTTTATCCGCGAAGTGCACAAAATAATGCTACGAACGGATTATATTCCAGAAGGCAAGAATTTTACTGTTCATGCGGGCATATACAAAACCCGTCCCAATTCTGTCAAAACGGCAACAGGAGAGATTTTTGAATATGCATCACCGGAAGAGACACCGGCATTGATGACTGATTTGGTAGAATGGTATAAACAAGTGGAAGAAGATGCTTCCTTAACTCCATTGGAAATCGCTGCTATTTTCCATTATCGGTATATCCGCATACATCCATTTGAGGATGGGAATGGGCGTATTGCGCGACTTATGGTTAATTTTATTCTTGCCCAACATGGATACCCAATGATTGTAGTGCTAGAATCTGATCGAAATGGATATCTGAGTGCACTTCGTCAATGTGATGCCAACACAGGTTTAGTTCCGGCTGTTGGCGCTCATGCAAAATTGGAACAGATTACGCCATTAGTAGCTTATTTGGAGAAATGTCTAGAACATGCTTTGCAAATCGGCATTAAAGCAGCAAAAGGCGTGAATATTGAAGAAGATGACGATATACAGAAGAAATTGGCTATCCTTGCCCGCAATGCACAAGCAAAAAGAGGAAATTTGAAGCGCATCAGCAATCAGCAAGTGATTGAGATATATGAGACTTTCCTTTTACCTTTTAAAGAAAGAATAACAACACAACTATCTGCCTTTAAGCAATTTTATGAGGCATATGGTGTGGGTATTTATATGCAACAAACTAATACTCACATTTCTTGGAAATTGACAAAAGAAAGTTTGATAAATGAGAGCCTTGATGATTTGAAACGTAATGGCATTCAAATGTCAATCTCTATGCGCAGTCCATCTATTCTTATTCCTGCGAATTCGGCAGAATCAACCAATGTATATGTAAAGTTTGAAGACGAAATGTATGCTATTATTATATTGAATACTGCCTTTCCTTTTCGATATGGTGCGATTCCAACGGAATCCAAGCAAAAGGAATGGATAAAACAGATAGTAGAGGTTTTATACAAAAGTGTTGAAAAGAAAGTTTCGGAGGCTAAATAGAGTAATAGAAAGCATAAAATTACCATAAGGCAACAGAGATGAAATTATATCATTATACCACATTTTCCAATTTTTGCTCCATATGGATACAGCAAAAACTATTGTTCTCCAAATGGACGAATTGTAACGATGTGTATGAACGGGAGAAAATATATAATTTCACTCAACAGAGCAGAGAGTATAATGGTCGAGTTTATCACCCGGGCGTTCTAAAACAATTCTTCAATGATGTATGCAAAGAAGTTGAGCAATACAAACAAATAAGTTTTTGTTTAGATT
>CAJOGG010000066.1 GCA_905234205.1 uncultured Synergistales bacterium
TCCTTTGCACATTCAACGAGTTCACCAAGCCACGCTAAGCCGTTCTTTGAGACCTGAAGATCATATTTCACGAACTCAAGAGCGTCGTAACACACAGGAGCTTCCTTCTTGGCCTCATTCTTAACTTGTCCGCCGAGATCAAGAATCCTGTCGATACATTTCTGAACATAACCGCGTTCTTCTTCGCCGTGTTCCTTGTACTTGTCTGCAAGCTTCGTGAAACCTTGTGAGGCGAAAATTCTTGACTGAATGTCGTGTCCTGTCGCCTGCTGTGATAAATCCGTTACGATTACTTGGAGTCCCTCAATGATTTTTGCTTTGTCTGCCATAAAAATTTTCTCCTACATAAATATTTCCGGCTCTAAACGTTCTGTTAGATCGGATATGCTTTTCATTATGTTAGCCATTTCCCTGCTGGTTGATTTAATTGCGTATCGTGGACAAGGATTTATACAGCCCCAACAACCTATGCAAGCCTCAAGGTCAAAAGTTTTCTCCTCAATGTTAATTGCGTCAACCGGGCAATATCTGACACACGTACCACATTTAATGCATTTGTCGGAAATCTCTTTAGTCTTGTATGATACTGGCAAGGTATAAGGCTCGTCTGGGTGCTCCTCACGATAAGCGATAACTTTGTTACCTAATTCCAAGCTTGACCAGTTAGTTTTTGGCAACGTGTGAAGAGTTAAATCGCCGCTCAAAACTTTTTCATAAGCCTTGTGTGCAAAGTCCCGGATAATTTCCTTGTCCTTGTCATCAGGTCGTCCAGCCGCAAAATTTGGATCGATTGAATGTCTTGTGATAAAAGCTCCCAACGCTGTCACAACAAAGCCCTGTTTCTCTGCACGTCTAAGCATCTCGGTTAAAGCTATTCCGTAATAAGTATTGTCATAAGTTACAAGGCCGACAAACGGAGTATTATTCCCCTGCAAACAGTCAAATACTTCGTCGGTCTTCGTGAATAATTTTCCCGCGGTCATGCAACCGAATACAACTAAATCATTTTTTCCGAACGTGTATTTCTTTTCGCGACTCTCTGAGGTCAACAAGTCGTGAGTCTCAACGGGAAGTCCGGGGATTTCATCAGCAATCATCTTGACGATCTTTTCCGTTGAACCGCTAGGACTGAAATATACTAGGTGTAATTTCTCAATCATCATTATATTTTCTCCTGGTTAATGCTTGTCAATAACTTCTTCAATCTCGCTTATAAATTCATAGTGAGTCGGCTGAGCATGCTTTAATTTCGAGGCGAGCTTCATTAGGAAGGCCCAAATCCTGTCGAATATGTTGAAAATTTCGTAACTCTTGTCGTTAAAGTTTTTACCTCACGTAACTCACGGGAATGAATTCTGGCTTAACTTTACGTTCAGGAATTTCTGCATCAGTATAACCTTCAGGAATGCCCAGAGCTTTTCGCACGTCAGGACGGCCCCTCATCGCTACAACAACTGGAGCGTTATACATGTAGGGACGAGGCATTTTAATTTGAGCGTCGGGACTCTGAAAGATAACGTCTGCTGCGTCTTCGGCCAAGTTCATAGAGTCTTTGTTCGTTACCACAGAGAGGTGAAATTTGTTAAAGTGAACGATCGGAGCTAACAAAGCTGCGTCAACTACCTTCTGAATCATTTCATCAGAGGGCATTTTGTCGTTGTATCTACGTGTTAAGACACGCTTGACTAAAACTTTCTCAAACTCCATAGCCTAATCCAACTTCATAATGATTTTCTCTTCAAGATTCTTATAGCCTTCTGGAGTGTGAGTCGAGAGGTAAATTGTCGGGTTGTTCTTCACAAATTCGCGTACCCTATCCAACGTATCACGAGCCGCGGCCAAGTCCTCAAACACGGTCGAAAGTTTGTTCTTCTTCAACGCAGCGTCAACATAAGTAACATCGCCGTGCATCATGTAATAAACTCCGTCGTCGCCTTCAGCTATTACAATGCTATTACCGTTGGTGTGTCCACGTGCCTTGATGAAATAAACGCCGTCTGCAATTTTCTGTGAGTGCTCAAAATTTTTGTACGGGCCGTCAGTGTATTCGCACCTGATAATATTTTCGCCGGTCAATTTCATGAAGTCAGTATCTTCCGGGCCAATATAAACTTTTGCATTCGGGAATTGTCGTAACTCGCCTGTGTGATCGGGGTGTTTGTGAGTCACGAGAATTGTTGTAACCTGTTCAGGCTTATAACCAAGTGCCTTGAATGCGTCAATGTAATCATTAACTTTTCTGTAGCCATTGACTTACAGAACTCAAGCTTACCCTGCTAAATATCGTTACAAATTTTTAGAATCACAGTATGAATTAAACAAGAACGCAGTTTTGCAATACAAGGTAAATAAATCATACTATATTAGGAGAAAAATTTATGGCTGACGATAAAACTATATGCCCATTACGATACTTAACGAACACTTTCGAGGGCAAATGGAAGCTGTCAATAATTTATATTACCAACATGATGCTGGCACAATCCCTCAAAGAACTTGAAGCAGATGGATTAATAAATCGTACTCAATATAATGAAGTCCCGCCGCGGGTTGAATATTCGTTGACCATGAAGGGCGTGAGAGCTTTACCAATGTTGACAGCAGCCGCTGAATGGGCTGTGAAGGAACTAGGCTTTGAAGATTTCATGAACAAAGCCCCCTATAGAATTACAGGAGGCCAAAGTTTTTATTACTTCCAAAATTCTGTGTTATCTACTCCGTTAGCTTTTGCATTGTACAGAGGATTCTTGTTAGCTCTCTTCTGTGTCTCGTAATCTTTTAGAGCCATAATAGCCGGTCTAGTTAATATCACGATAACAGGAATATTAATCAGCACCATTAACGCCTGTAGCAAGTCAGCTGTATCCCAAGCAAGCCCCGCAGAAACTACTGCTCCCACAAAAATTAACAACGTCGCGCACAATCTGAAGCATAACATAAAACTTTTGCTAGGCTCCCTCTTCATGATGAAGCGTAAGCAGCCTTCAGTATAGTAATAATTTCCAAGCAGCGTCGTGAAAGCAAACAAGCATACAGCCACCGTAACGAACAACGGCCCGAACTCTCCAAGCGCAGCCATTGTAGCAGACTGAACGTAAGCAGCTCCAGCCTTTTCCGCCGCAGGTTCAACACCAGAGAACAAACACATAAACGCCGTCGCCGAACATATAAGCAACGTATCAATGAACACTGAAAGCATTTGCACGAGTCCTTGTTTTGCCGGGTGTGATACGTCAGCCGCCGCAGCAGCGTTAGGCGCAGAACCCATACCAGCTTCATTCGAATAAAGCCCGCGTTTGATTCCCAACATTACGCAAGAACCAGTGAAGCCTCCGAAAATTGCTTTGAAGTCAAATGCAGACGTGAATATATCCGCAAACACTGAAGGCAATCTCTGAATGTTCATGATCACAACTGCAAGAGATACGATAACATAAAGCACTCCCATCAATGGCACAAGAACTTCTGTAACTTTCGTAAGACGTTTTCCACCACCTAGAACACACACTGCGAATAATACAGCCAGGACTGCACCAATGATATAAGGCGTTGACTCTTTGTGATAGAACGGGAACACTGAGAAAGTATCTTGAGTGTTATAAGCCGCCAGCATGTTATAGCCAACAACGTACGTGAGAATCAAGACGATCGAGAAAATTATTCCGAGCCATCTTTGTCCCAAGGCGTCTTGCATATAATAAGAGGGACCGCCGTAACTACTGCCATCGGAATCACGTTTCTTGTAAATCTGTGCAAGAGTCGACTCAACAAAAGCTGAAGCTCCACCCAAAATTGCTGTGATCCACATCCAAAATATTGCCCCGGCTCCTCCCAAGCAAAGAGCTGTTGAGACTCCCATAATGTTTCCTGTTCCAACTCGTGAAGCTGTCGAGACCATCAATGCACCGAATGATGAAGTAGAACCAAGATTCACAGGCTTCTCGTTTACCACACGAATTGATTCACGGAAAAGTCTAAGCTGTAAAAAGTTAGTGCGGAGTGTGAAATATATTCCTGCGAGAACAAGAATTAACGGGATAACGTACGGTTGATACAATACGCCGCTGATGGAATTGACTACAGAGTCTATAGCGTCAATCATGATAAATAATTCCTTTCCTAAAAAATTTATGGTGCTGTCATTATACTAAAACCGCAAAATTTCTAATGACCACAGAAAAGACTTGCTATAGAATCTCCGTTAATTCATTTACGATAATATGGGGAGTTTTTAGCACATTATGAGACCTAAGAATAAAAGAATACTAGTCCAAGTGGGAACCCTTGTTGTTGTATTGTTTGCAGTTATATCGATTATCAACGGCATTTTCATCTATCGAACCAGCAGCAAAAATTATATAGACATACTAGAGAATAATACAGAGAGTATTCTTCAACAAATAGCAGCAGATATGAATGAGTATGCTTCAATTTCGTGGCTATTGAGTTATTGGCGTACTAATCACAGTGCTATGGAACTTCCAGGCGATAAAGCAAAACGTACAGAGGAAATTATGCGGCTGATCTTGGATCGAGGGATAGAAAGTCCGCGTATGTTGACTTCGGAACAGGCTGCCTCACTTTCAGAACGAGAACAAAGGCTTTTCGCTGAATACTGTTATCTTGAGTTAATGCCCAAGTACAATGAATTGAAGACTAACTTCAAACTAGAGACCCTGTACTGCTTTTCAATGGACACAATGGATAACATTTTACCCTTATTTCAGGACTTGAACGAGGGAAAACTTACAGGATACGGAAATTTTTGTGCATTAGGAGAAGTTTGGCCATTCAACGCGCCCCTGCACCCGGCAATATTAGAATTATATACAAAGCGTGAGAGTCGCACATATTTTGAGCAGGTTACCTCTACATTTGATGGCGTGGAATATCTTTTCGGGTATCTGCCAATCATAGTAGACGGTGAAATCAGCTGCGTTTTTTGCGGCACTTATGCTATGACCACGGTACTAAACACAATCGCGAAGGATTTGCATGACATCGAGTGGATCAATATTGTAATCATGATTGTGTCTGCTGTATTGCTCTTGCTCTTGATTTATTACTCCGTCTTAAAGAATCTGACTTTCATACAGAAAACCGTGCGTGAGTATCGCGAGACAAAGGACAGTAGAGCTGTAACTGAAAAGCTCAAGACTATACGCGCTAGAAATGAAGTTGGCGTTTTGGCTGATGATTTTTCCGAAATGGCAATAGAGTTGGAAAGATACACAGGGGAAATGATTCGACTTTCTGCTGAAAAGGAGCGTATAAGCACAGAATTGGCATTGGCGACTCGTATTCAAGCTGACATGCTGCCAAATATATTCCCGGCATTCCCTGAACGTAAGGAGTTTGATATTTATGCAAGCATGAATCCTGCTAAAGAAGTTGGCGGCGATTTCTATGACTTCTTCCTGATTGATGATACTCATCTTGGCATGGTTATAGCTGATGTATCGGGTAAGGGGGTACCGGCGGCATTGTTCATGATGGTCTCAAGAATACTGGTACAGGACTACGCGATGACCCTCAAAGCTCCTGCAGAAGTGCTTCAGGCCGTGAATAATAATATTTGCGCAAACAACCGTGAAGATATGTTCGTTACTGTATGGCTAGGCGTGCTTGATATTACAACGGGGATTATAACGGCGGCTAATGCTGGCCATGAATTTCCTGCTGTAATGTTGGGGGACGGCAAGTTCGAGCTTCTCAAAGATAAACACGGTTTCGTAATAGGCGGTATGGAAGGCGTTAAATACAAGCAATACGAGATAAAGCTAACACCAGGCTCAAAACTTTTCGTATATACTGACGGAGTCCCTGAAGCAACAAATTCACAAAAAGAACTTTTTGGCACAGATAGAATGTTGAATGCATTGAATATCGAACCAACAGCTACACCGAAAGAGATTCTGAAACATGTACGCAAGGCAGTAGATGATTTTGTCATGGACGCAGAACAATTTGACGACCTCACAATGCTTTGTCTTGAATATAATGGGTAAAATTTTTGGAAAGGATTATTTCATGAATTACGACGTAATAATAATAGGCTCCGGAATAACTGGCGCGACTCTTGCCCGGGAACTCTCTAAATATAAATTGCGGATGTGCGTTCTCGATAAGGCCTCTGAACTTCCAGCAGGGGCTAGTCGTGCGAATAGTTCAATGATTCACGGAGGCTTTGACGATAAACCCGGGACTGTTAAAGCAAAATTTTGTGTGCAGGGAAATAAATTATGGCACAAGCTCAAAGATGAACTCGATATTCACATGGACGAATGCGGCTCTTATGTCTGTGCGTTCAATGATGACGAGATTAAGCACCTTGAGAAATTATTAGAGCAAGGAAAAATTAACGGCGATCCAGGAATCGAAATAATAACTGGCGATAAATTACGGGAGAAAGAACCAAACGTTTCAGGCGAAATTGTGGCGGCTTTATGGTCACCGGCGGCGGCGATAATAAATAACTTTGAGGCCGTCAACGCTATGATCGAGAGCGCGAAAATCAACGGGGCTGAATTACATTTAGAGACTCTCGTTACTGGATTACTATTTGACGAGAAAAATAACGTTAGAGGCGTAACCACAAATAAAGGCGAGTTTCTTGCACCAGTCGTTATTAACGCGGGCGGAGTTCATTCAGGCGAAATAGCGTCATGGGCTGGCGATACAAGTTTCAAAATCATTCCCACTAAAGGCGAATACTTCCTACTTGACCGAAGCACACGAGGTATCATTCATAGTTTCCTGTTCTCTTGTCCGTCAAAACTTGGCAAGGGAATAACCGTGTTACAGACTGCTGAAGGAAATTTGATGTCAGGCCCGACTGCTAGCGAACAAGACGATCCCGACGATACTGCTACAACTGCTGATGGCTTGGCCGAAGTCTTAAAGGGTGCGCGGAGACTCGTTCCTAGTTTCCCGATCAATCTCAACATAACAACTTTTGCGGGCGTTAGAGCTAATACCGCGTCAGGAGATTTTGAGATACATACGTTGAAGAGTCCAAGAGGTTTTGTGAACGTTGCAGGGATTAAATCACCGGGCTTCACTTCATCACCAGCAATAGCAGCTTACGTAGCAGAATTATTAAAGGAAGAACTAGCCGACCGAATAAAACTTATACCCAACGAAAAATTTATTCCCGAACGAAAAAATATCCCGCGATTCTTGTATCTAAGCATGGACGAGCGAAAAGAGTTGGCCAAGAAAGATCCTACATACGCTCCAATA
>CAJOGG010000067.1 GCA_905234205.1 uncultured Synergistales bacterium
TCGACATCATCAGGCAGGGAACGTTTTATATTTTCTATGGTTGATTTCGCGGCGTTTATAATATCGATTGCGTTTGAGTGTGCGCCTTCAGAGAGAATAATAATAGCGGCCGGGTTACCCTGATAGTATGAACTCATAACATAATCATCTGCGCCAAGTTCAACACGTGCGACATCTCTTAATTTTATGATTCCCCCTTCGGAACTTTTGAGCACAATATCTTCAAACTCTCTTATATCTGAAAGCCTACCCTTCGCTAGAATAGAAAGCACATCATGGGATTTAGAATCGTACGAGGGAGTCGCACCCAATGAACCTAAAGCAGCCTGCTTATTCTGGTCCTCTATTGCTGAAATTACGTCATCAGCACTCAAGCCGAGAGAAGACAATCTTTCAGGGTCAAGCCATATTCTAATCGCGTAAGACGCTCCGATAACCTGCACTTTTCCCATGCCGTGAACGCGGGATAAATTATTCTTGATGTTGCTGTTCGCGTAGTTAGTCAGAAACAACTCGTCCCTCGTGGCATTCGGAGAAGTCAAAGCAATAAACCCAAGCAAATTTGAGAATGTAGACTCAACGTGAATACCCTCATCATTAACTTCTTTGGGCAGCGACGACATAGCTTCCTGAAGTCTGTTTTGTACACGCACCATGGCTATATCTGGATCAGTGCCAATTTCAAACGTGATAGTCAGGTCATAGATGCCTTGATTATTCGAGGTTGACGTCATGTATAACATATCATCAACGCCATTTACAGCTTCTTCAATGGGAATAGCAACGGTCTTGATTACGGCTTCAGCATCAGCTCCGGGATAAGATGTCCATATATTAACTTGGGGAGGAGCAACTTCTGGATATTGACGGACTGACAAGGAATAAGCACAGATACCGCCGGCAATGATTAAGATTAACGAGATTACGACAGCAAAACGCGGCCTGTCTATGAAAAATTTTGCGAACATTTATTTACTCGCCTGATGTAACTTTCACACGTACCAATGAGCCGGGCAGCAGAATATTATCTTCGTTGCCAACTTTGAGCCATATGTTTATAGTGCCTGTGTCGGAGTTCATTACGTTATCCTCAAAATCTTTCTCGATTGTCCCTGAATATAACGATCCGTCCGCCAGAATCAACTCGTATTTCATTTTCCCATGCATATTCTTCATGCTCAAATAATCTCTGTCAGGCATAGCGAATAAGATTCGTATCGGGTCTGTCTGAACTATCTCGCATAAAACATTTTCGGGGGATACATAGCTTCCGACGTGGAAATCAATTTTTCCGATTCGTCCTGCAAATGGTGCAGTGATTTTAGTGTGGCCAAGTTGTATTTCTGCTAATTTCAAGCTTGCTTTAGCCGCGTCAACAGCTGCCTTAGCCTGACGTTCTTCACTCTCTGCTGCGTCTAAATCTGAAGCTGACATAGCCTTCTTTGTTGCCTTGAGTCTTGTATAATACTTCAAAGCACCGTCAAATTTTGCCTGGGCCATAGCAAGTTCTGCCTTCCTCAAAGTTACTTCTGCCTGAAATTCTGCAGTATCCAGCGTAAACAGAGCCGCCGACTTGTTCACAAAATTTCCTTCGTGAAAATTAATCTTCGTTATCTTTGCGCTTACTTCTGGACGTATCTGGACACTTTGAATGGCTTCTGCATGACCGATGTATTCCCAAGCTAAGGCCTTATCGTTTATGATCATAGCGAGTAAAATAACACTGCACAGAAATTTTTTATACCTCATAGAAAGCTATACTCCATTCAGTCTAAATTATTCGGGGATTATAGCACACCCACAAACGCAGCGTTCTCATTAAGGCTTTATCGAATGTTATAATGCGGCATTTATGATAATAACTTAAAGGAGTGATTTATAACTCAATGATTGAATTTCTGAAAATGCTCACCGCTACCGTCAAGCAATATCCTGACAGCCCCGCAATAGTTGACAGAGACGGAACGAGAACAACAACATATGCCGAGCTTTACAGTTGCGCCCTCAAAGTCAATAACTGGTTAAGAGTTCACGGAATTGGACGCGAGGACGTAGCCGCAATATATTATCCTAAAGGTCTTGAGTATATCGCAACAAGAATCGGAATTATTATGGCAGGGGCTGCATGGCTTGGATTAGAGGACATAATGGGCAAAAATCGAATCGATTTCGCCATTCACGACAGCGGCTGTAAAGTTGTATTCGATATGGAAAAATGGAATGAGGCCATGAAGCTGGAGGAGTGCCACGAGATCGCAGATCCTGATCCTCACGACTTGGCCTTTCTTCTTTACACGTCGGGCAGTACGGGGAATCCAAAAGGGGTATTGCAGGAGTACGGGATTTATGACAAGCTCACAAAGTTCTGTCTGGCAACATTTATACGATACAGCAAGCCTGAACCGTATATACATGCTGAAGTTACGCCTCAATCCTTCCTCACTGGAATCATACAGACGATCGGTGTATTAGGAGTAAGAGGAACACTGCATGAAGTATCGCACGAAATGGCAAGAGATGTTGACGCTTTAGCTGGATATTTCGAGAAGAATAATCTGTGTTACGGAGGCTTTTCTCCCAACCTGTTGCAGATAATCAAGAATAACCCCAGATTTAATTTCAAGGCTGCTTACATGGGAGGAGATTCTGTTTCTCATCTTTTCAGTGAAGACTATGACATGATAACTATTTACGCTTCCAGTGAAGCCGGTGCAATATGTATTTTCTGGATTGACAAACCTTATGACATTACACCTGCTGGGTATAATGTCAGTGACTTGGATATAGTTCTCCTCAATGAAAACGGCATTCCCTCCGACGAAGGAATTATCTGTGTACATGTGCCATATTTCAGAGGCTACACGAACGAAGCGGCTAATTTCACAGAGATAAACGGCAAGAAATATTTCAGGGGTTCTGACTGGGTTAAACGCGACGAAAACGGACTCTATACAGTTCTCGGACGTATGGACGACATGGTCAAGATAACGGGAAATCGTGTAAGCCTTAAAGGTCTCGCGGCAGCCGTAAAACGAATCCTTCAGCTTGAGTTCTGTTACGTCAATGTATTCATCAAAAACGGTGTCAAGCTACTTGTTGCGTATTACAAGTCGGATAAGGAACTCGATACCACGGCGACTAACTCTACACTGCGGGAACACCTGCCGAATTTCATGACGATTGCGTGGTTCATAAGGATTGACCATATACCGATTAATGCGAACGGCAAAGTTGATGCTCTTGCTTTCCCGAAGCCTGATTTATCGCTTAGAACTTGTCCATACGTCAAACCTGTTAATCATGTGCAGGAGACTTTTTGTGAGGCAATCAAGAATGTACTCGAACTCGAAGACAGCGTAGGAATCAATGATGACTTCTTTATGTTGGGCGGAGACTCAATAAAGGCTATAGAGGTAGTGTTACATTGCGGCATTATCGGACTTAGTGTGCAGATGATCTACGAGGGAAGAACGGTAAGGAATATATCTGCGTTACTGAAACAGTCGCCAGTACATGATACAAGCCGCGATACATACGCCCCCCCCATGAACGTGATACAGCTTTACATGATGAACGAGATCAAGAAACATGCGGGCATTCCGACGTTAAACGTACCCTTCAGAATTAACATTCAGCCAAACATTGATTTAGTAAAACTTTCACATGCCATCAGACAAGCTATAAAAGCTCATCCGATACTTTCGAGCGTCGTTGCAGAGAAGAACGGGCAATACGTTTTTGAGTACAGAGCAGAATTTGACCGTGATATACCTGTTGAGGAAATGACGGACGAGGAACTTGACTCGCAATGCCGGGACTTTGTGAAGCCGTTTACGTTTGACGGAGAGCCGTTAATTCGCTGCCGGATAATCAAGACTCCGACTCATAAAGCTGTACTCCTTGATATATGCCACGTAGTTTGTGACGGCTGGTCTGCGGTACGGTTTATATCTGACATTGTTACGGCATTGAAGGGAGAAAGATTGGAGCGGGATAACACATTCGAGATTTTGCGGGAGGAAGCAGAATACAGGGAGTCGGATTTATTTGCGGATGACGTGAAATATTTTGCTGACATATGCAAGGGCGAAAACTGGAACACTTTACCCAAACGTGATCACATCACTGACGAGAACTCGGACGCGGAATGTTACGAAGAATTTCACTTTACTCGTGATGACGTAGAGAGACTCAGCGAGAAATACGGGCTGGGGAAAAACGGCTTCTATATTGCTGCGGCGGCGGTGGCTATGTCTGCTTACAATGACTCTGAAGACGTAATGTTCACATGGACTTGGCACGGAAGGTCTGACACAAGAAAACTGAAGGCCGTTGGGTTGCTAATAAAATATCTTCCTATTGCTCTCCACTTGACGGACGGATTAACTTTGTCTTCTCTGTTTGAGAATATCAGCGCACAGATAAAGGACGGTATCTCACACGGCAGAGTCTCGTACTGCGACGAAGAAGTTTACGGCGACGATTTACTAATTTGCCTCCTGTACCAAGGTGATATATACGAACATCTTGAAGATAACAGCGTGATTGAGAGCTTAGAGGCTGTTCCGCTTAACAATCTTACCTGCGATAACGCGCTTAACGTTGAAATTCTTGACGCGAAGAAAGAATATGGTATTGCGCTTGATTACAACGGCAAGCTATATGACGAAGGAAGCATGAAGAAATTCTCCGGGTTGTTCTGCAAAGCTTGTGAGCTGTTACTTACTATGAATGGCAATGCAACAATTTCTGCGGTTAAGAATCTGTTGCGATAAAATAAAAGGCAGGCGCGGGGCTTTCCGTACCTGCTTATAACCTACTTAATCGTGAATACGTTTCTGTTGAAGCTTATAGTTGTGATGTTCTGCCTGTATTTTTCCAGTGTCATAAGCCCTGAGAGAAAATAACTTCGCAGTGAGGTAACTTTTACGTCATCGCTGGTAATGTCAAAGATTTCGCCGTTGTCCCTCACAATGAGTCTCGCCTGATTTTCCCCGTAAAGCTCTATCGTGTATTCCGCTAAAACTTTTTTGCCTGCATTGCGTTCAATTATCATCATGCCAGTTTCCTCAATCATGAGCATTATTCGGTTCATGACGCTGTCTGGAACATTTTTTGAGACCATAAATTTTTCTGCTTTGTCCCTAGTTTTCATTATGTCGTCAGGAGTCAACGATAAATCGAAATCCGCAATATTTCCGCCGTCCTCAAGATACATAGGGAAATTCTCACGTCCATACTTCACGACTGACAGCCACACGCAAATTCCCAGTGTTACAGGTTGTGCAAGAGCAAAAGCAATCCACACGCCGTTAATTCCCAGAGCAAGGCCGAGAGGAACAGAAGCAAGCACAATGAACACTAGATTACGCGAGAATGACGAGACCAAGGCTATAATATTTTTTCCCTGAGTCATGTAATAAGTTTCGAACAAGTACAGCACTGACGAGATTATTAACGTTGTCGAAATTATGCGCACGGCCGTCACGCAATAGCCAAGAACTTCAGGCTCATCGATCCCGAATATTGCTGGCAGGTAATCAGCGAACACGAACACAGCCACGCTGAAAATTGCTCCCTCAATCACTGATACCCATATAGCCGCGTCCATGACCTTACGAACAGCCAGGTAATTTTTCTCTGCATAATACACGCTTACCAACGGTATAACAGCCTCCGCAACTCCGTCAAACACCGCGGAAAATTCAAGCAGGCTTATTGCCATTGAGACAGTGGGTAAAAATTTGCCGCCAAAATTCGTAATAATGAACTTGTTGAGAGCAAATAACAAAAGTCCCCACATGAGGAACATTCCCGAATCAACAAAGCCGTAATATAAGAATCCCCAGAGGTCTTTGAGGCTGAAATACATTCTCGGATTTAGTGAGTTGCTCTTGCGCAGGAAGTGGCACGACAGAATTATAAGGCTGATTATGTCGTTCATGAGAGTACCCAGTGCTAGACCCGCCATTCCCATTTTGAACACAAGCGCAAAGGTTACAGATAAGATAATGTTTCCGAATATTATTACGGTGTTAGCAATGTTTGAGATTAACTCGTCGCCGTCGTTGTAAACCATAGACGTTAATAGCAGCATGAGCGGATCTATTATCAGCACGAACCTGTAGAATGAATAATATTCGCGTGCATAACTCATTACTTCGGCTTCTGGACTCAAGAATGCAAGGTAGGTATCGAATCCCACGACCACTAACAGGAATAATATTACGCCTGACGCAATAGCAACAAGGACGCTCATTCCGAAAAGTTCATCAGCATGTTTCTTATCAGCTTTGCCCATAGCAGAGCCATAAAGGAAAGATATTCCCGTACCTATAATATTTCCTATGAAGACCACGACCGAAATTATAGGGGCGATAACGTTCATTGCGGAAATTCCGGTTTCCCCTACAACATGACCTGCAATGATAGTATCAGCCATAAGGGCCACGACATAAAGCACCATAGTAATGCTTGACACAACAAACAGCGATAAAAATTTTTGTTTCCCAAGTGAGTCAAAATGCATTGTTACTAATTAAACCGTCCCTTCAGCTTAGTAACGTAATCTTCCTTCAGCTACGGCCTTCAAATGCTCACCATAAGGACTCTTGCCATAAAGTTTTGCGCTCTGTAATAGTTCGTCTTGATTGATCCACTTGTTCACAAACGCTATTTCTTCTGGCGCGGAGATTGTAATGCCTTGTCGTGATTCGATCGTCTCAACAAAATTTGCCGCCTGTAATAAACTTTGCATAGTGCCGGTATCGAGCCAAGCAAAGCCCCTTCCCAACAACTGCACGTCAAGTAATTCATCGCGTAAATACATTTCGTTCAGGGTAGTAATTTCTAGTTCTCCACGTTTACTGGGCTTTATAGATTTAGCGCGTTTGCTCACGTCCCCGGGGTAAAAATATATTCCTGTTACAGCGTAATTCGATTTAGGGTGTGAAGGTTTCTCCTCGATTGAAATTGCTCTGCCTGCTTCATCAAATTCAACGACTCCGAAGCGTTCTGGATCAGGCACATAATAACCAAAAACTGTAGCGCGTTTGTTGAGTTCAGCATTTCTCAATAGAAAATATTATCGCCCAAAATCATTGCGCCCGATTGACCATCAAGAAAACTTTCACCGAGAATAAAGGCCTGCGCCAAACCGTCGGGACTTGGTTGTACACAGTAAGATAGATTTATGCCGAAGTGTTTGCCGTCTCCCATGAGAGCTTCAAATCGCGGAGTATCTTCAGGCGTTGAGATTATGAGAATGTCGCGAATCCCTGCAAGCATCAACGTACTTAACGGGTAATAAATCATGGGTTTGTCATAAATCGGCAGTAACTGTTTGCTTGTAACTTTCGTGAGCGGGTAAAGCCTTGTGCCTGAACCACCAGCTAAAACGATTCCCTTCATGATAATTTCAGCTCCTTAAGTGTTGGCCATTTAGTATCTTTGTCAGAGAGAATCAACGGTGAGTCAATTTCTGGCCAAGTGATATTTATATCGGGGTCATTGTAGATAATTCCGCCTTCATCGTTGGGGTGATAGAGTTCATCGCATTTGTAACAAAATTCTGCTTCGTCGGTCAACACCAAGAAACCATGAGCAAAGCCCCGCGGGATTAAGAATTGTTTTTTGCCCTCGTCAGTGAGAATTTCTCCGTGCCACTTGCCAAAGGTTGCGCTATCTTTCCTCAAGTCTACAGCAACATCAAATACAGCGCCCTTAATAACGCGAACTAATTTAGCTTGAGGGAAATTTTTCTGGAAGTGTAAGCCACGTAACACGCCCTTAACTGATTTCGATTGATTGTCCTGTACGAACGTGATATTGATTCCGGCCTCATTGAAGTCACGTTGATTGTAGGTCTCCATAAACCATCCGCGATTGTCGCCGAAAACCTTTGATGTAATCACGCATAACCCCTTAATTCCTCTTACGTCATGAGCAACTTGAATCATAAATTAGCCTCCTGTAAATATCTTGCTAGAGCGTCTCGCCATTCAGGCAACGGGACAAAACCAGCTTCAGTTAATTTTACCTTACTCAATCTGGAATTAAATGGACGTGCAGCTTTATTGAGACCAAATTCTTGCGTTGATACCGGAATAACTTTTGTGTCAATACCAGCTTGCTTGTAAATCTCGCAGCAAAAATCGTACCAACTAATAAATCCTCCTTCATTGGTCGCGTGATAGCAGCCATATTTCTCCGTCGCGATCATGTCAACCAGCAATCTGGCCAAGTCGAATGTGTAAGTAGGCGTTCCAATTTGATCGTTTACGACTCTGACTTCTGAATGAGTCCTCCCGGCGTTAATCATAGTTCTGATGAAGTTCTTGCCATTGAGTCCGAACACCCAAGCGATTCTCACGATGAAGAATTTCTCAAGCGTTGACGATACAGCCAACTCGCCGTCAAGTTTAGATTGTCCGTAAACGTTAAGCGGGGAATAATTTTTGTCGTCAGGTTCCCAAGGTCTCGTGCCTAATCCATTGAACACGTAATCAGTGGAGATATAAACCATTTTGGCGTCGATAGCTTTTGCAACGTTAGCAATATATTGCGTGCCAAGGTGGTTAATTTTGTCTACGATCTCCGGGTTATCTTCGGCGGCGTCAACTGCTGTCCAAGCTGCACAATGAACTATAGCGTCCGGTTCAAGCTCTGCGATAATTTTCTCGACTGCTTCTTTGTTTGTTATGTCTAGTTGCACATAGTTTCCCGCGCCAGTTTCATGAATGTCCGACCCGATAACTTCATAGCCTCGTGCTGAGGCTTCATTGACGACGTCGTGGCCAAGCTGACCATTTACACCAGTAACGAAAAGTTTCATGAATTTTTCTCCCTGTCCAAAATTTCCTGCCACCAATCGCGATTTTCGAGATACCATTTGATCGTGCGTTTTATTCCCTCGTTGAAGCTTGTTTCAGGAAGCCAGCCAAGCTCATTATGAATCTTTGTGGGGTCAATCGCATAACGCAAGTCATGACCTTTTCTGTCAGCAACAAATTGAATCAGGCTTTCAGGTTTACTGAGTTCACGGCAGATTAATTTCACGATGTCGATATTTCGCATTTCATTGTGGCCGCCAATGTTGTAAATTTCTCCCACGCGTCCTTTGTGAATGATGAGGTCGATAGCTTTGCAGTGATCCTCGACATACAACCAGTCGCGTATGTTTTCCCCTTTGCCATAAACGGGGAGTGGCTTGTCATGAAGAGCGTTGACGATCATCAACGGTATTAACTTTTCCGGAAAATGATATGGGCCGTAATTATTTGAGCAGCGAGAAATTGTGACGGGTAAGTTGAATGTTCTGTGATACGCCATAACTAACAGATCCGCCGAAGCTTTTGAGGCACTATAAGGTGAGCTTGCGTGTATGGGCGTTTGTTCATTAAAGAAAGTCCCCATAAACTTCATCAGTGCTGACTTGGTGAAAACGTTTGATGCCAAATTCTCTGCAAGCGTCCATTAAGACAGACACGCCTATAATGTTTGTCTGTAGAAAAATTGATGGGTCAGTGATGCTCCTATCGACGTGACTTTCTGCAGCAAAGTTTACGATTATGTCAGGACGTTCCTGCTTGAAAAGTTCGTAGACGCCTTCACGGTCACAAATATCAAGTTTAACGAAACGGAAATTTTCATTATGCATAACAGGCTTGAGGGTGGTAATATTTCCAGCGTAAGTTAATTTATCGAGACAAATAATTTTGTCATCAGTATGAGAAGATAAGTAATGGAATATGAAATTAGAGCCAATAAACCCAGCGCCACCAGTTACAATAACAGTCAAAATTTGTTCCTCCTTAATGCCGTATTTTTATGAGGACAATTATATCAAGCTAGTTCGTGCAATTTGAATCAAAACGTAGTCAATATTCAATCATGTTAGAATTAATTCGAGACTTTTTGCACATTTTTATGCTAAAATTGCCAGCATATAGAATTGTATCTGTAGCTAGAGAATTAGCAAGGCTACGAAAGCTGAAAAGAAGGGGGCCAGTAATGTCAAAGAGCTACTGTGAATTCATGTTGGGTAGAGATTTTGTGATCCAGCAGAAAGACTGCATAACGCTGGTCTTGACTTGGCTCTACTACATTAAATCCAGTCATTGGAAGCGAGATGCAACGGAGGTTAAGTCGTTATATTGAGAGAACCGCACAAGTTTTGAGTGAATACATCACCAGAGTTTACAGGCTCTGAGATTGGGCATCATATTGCTCAGTGCAGATTCAATTATTCTCATACCTGCAAAATGGAAACGCCTGTATAACGCTTTTTGCGATAAGATCAATAGCGACAAATCGACGAATTCCGTTTTCATGTTTGGCAGCAGCTGGATGAGAAGTGAAATCAATGAAGTACTGAGGCTGGTCGGTTGAATTCTGGCAGGTGTAATTCACATGGTGAGAAATGTTACAGCACGTGACTCAGGATCATTTAGGAGATCAACCACCAGTTACTTGACGAATGCGTGGCAGTACCGAGGCTTCTATGGACGGGGTTCACGAGTACATTGAAGCCTGTTCTTAAATAAACTACACTGGTATGGTAGCTCCAACGTTCTCTGGAATAAAACAAGAGTAAGTGGATATGATTCTCAAGAAGCAGGCTAGTATTCCTTTTTAACCGGAATATAAAGATCGTTGAGCTTCTCACGAAATACGTTCTGATCAAGGCGTATGGCGAAGGTGTAGATGAAGTATATAAGGACACGTAAGAGGCAGACTTGCCGGAGCCGGTTTAGCGCCAGTCCGATTTCGTGCTCTATACAACTCTGAAGAGTGAGAACTATGGGACTTATGCATCATGGGCCTCAGACTCAGCTACTTACTCCACCACTGGCGGCCGACATGACAATCAGCTAGTGGTTAACTTTATCCACTCGATTTCTGTCTCAATTCTGAAATCTGAAAGTCGAGATTGTTTGCTGGGAGGTATACTTCAATCAGCAATAAGGGAAAAACATAAAAATTAACTTGTCAATTGTTAATTATTAATCAAATTTTTAGTGTATATTAAGCTAATACAATCAAACTTCAAGGAAATTATACGTATATATATCTCCTAACAACTACATATAGTAGAAAAGACGGGCAGAAAAAACGGAGTAAATGAGGTAGGGTCATACATGAGTTTGTACATTTTTCCCAAACCAGCCATCTAAACTACCCTCTAACCTCCTTCTATGCTCCCCCTTGCGGTCCTTTTTCGGAAGAAAAAAGTTGAATTGAGAGCCGTGTATAGAAAATAGGTTGAATTGATGGCAGGCAGAGCTGCTGAGGATGAGCGGGGCCAGAGGCCGGGGAGGACAAAATGAGCAAAGTAACAATGGCGGACCTTATTGCCTGCTGGAATGAAGATAGAGGACAGCCTGGAAATGTGATGCCTTGGGACAAGTCGCAGGAGTTTTTGGCATATACCAAAGAACACCTGGATGAGATGGTAGAGAAGATTGAAAAGGCGGCGAAACCGAACGAGGGAGAAGAAGAGACGGGAAATTGAGAGCCGCTGCTCTGTTGATATGACCGCTCCGGGTACGGAACGGCGATATGAGCAGAGAGAACTGCTCAGAGTGTGGATATCCACAGTCAGGATAGCTTATCCGCCCACTTCTCTTTGGTCTTGACCTCTTCTCCACACCGTGTGGGAGACAGCAGGAAGGATAAGGAATCAAGGACGGAGTTGGGAAGAGGAAAGGCGGGGAAAAGAGTGTGGGGAGCACAGTAACTAAGGCCGTTTCATCGTATGTAAGTTCATTACGGCTCCGACGCCTCCTCTAACCCCCTTCTATACTCCTAAAAAACAGCCCCTGGGGGAGAAAATAGGTTGAATTGAGAGCCGCTG
>CAJOGG010000068.1:0-7011 GCA_905234205.1 uncultured Synergistales bacterium
ATTTTATCTTTGTTAACTTCGAGGATTGGGGCAAGCTCTGACCAGTCACCGAACACGACTTTATCTCCGATACCAAAAACTTTCGCATTAGTCCCGGAAAAATTAATTGCCTCTTTCTCCTTGAGATAAACTTTCACGGGCGTAACTTTCTTGGCCTCAGCTATGAATCTTATAATCTCCTGTGCTTCCATTCTGTAACTATGCCTCCGCTAAAAAGTCTTTCATGTTGTAGAGTCCAGGCTTCTGTGTAACGAGCCACTTGACCGCCGATAAAGCACCCTTTGCAAATAAAGCTCTATCCTTGGCATCATGTTTTAACGTGATAGTTTCGAGACCGTTTGAGAAAATTATCTCGTGAGTCCCGACTTCAGAGCCGTAACGCAACGCGTGAATCCCTATTTCATTTCCTGAACGCTTGCCATTTTCGTGACGACCTATATTAAACGTGAGACTCTCTTTAGCGTCCTTGATTCGATTTGCCAACATTAAAGCAGTGCCGCTTGGAACGTCTAGCTTCTGATTATGATGAGCTTCGATTAACTCAATATCGCATGAGCCAAATATACGCGTAACCTTTTCGGCCAAGTCAGCAAGCAACGCGACCCCGATTGACATATTAGGCGACAAGAACACGGGAACTTTTTTAGCGGCTTCACGAATCAAATTTAGCTCTTCAGGAGTCTGACCAGTTGAGGCGATTAACACGGGCAAGTTATGTTTCACACAATAGGCTGTAATTTCGCCAGTAGCTTTGTGGTTAGAGAAGTCTATAACGCAATCAGCGTCCCCCGTAAAACTTTCAAGACTTGAATATTCCGCGCCGGTTATATCAACTTTTGCAGCTATAGTTTCTCCTGAATCCTCGGCCATTTTCGTGACCATATGCCCCATGCGGCCGTTGGCACCATTGATAATTAATCGCATTAGATTAAGCCCTGCTCTTTCATCAAATCTTCAAGAACTTTCCATTTAGCTTCACTCATTGGGATTAATGGCAGACGCACATAATTTTCACAGAAGCCCATAGCCGCCATAGCAGCCTTCGCGGGAATTGGGTTGACCTCACTGAATAACGCGTTGATCATCGGGAGCATTTCGCACTGTAACGCAGCCGCGCCCTTAATATCGCCAGCAAAGAACTTGTCGCAAATTTCCATTGTCTTCTTCGGCATTGGGTTAGAGAGAACGGAAATAACGCCCTTTCCTCCCATTGAGAGTATAGGCACGATTTGATCGTCATTGCCCGAATAAATGTCAAGCTTATCGCCAACGAGTCGCGCGGTCTTCACGATCTTCTCGATATTCGAATTAGCTTCCTTAATGCCGGCTATCATTGGGTGGTCAGCTAAAGCCGCGTAAGTTTCTGGCTCAACATTAACGCCTGTTCTTGAGGGTACGTTGTAGATAATCAACGGCTTTGTAGAATTATCAGCGATTGTGGTATACGATTTAATTAATCCGGCCTGCGTAGTCTTGTTGTAGTACGGAGTCACAACGAGCATAGCATCAGCTCCAATTTCACAGCAGTACTTAGTCAACTGAACAGCATAACGTGTATCATTTGAACCTGTTGCCGCTATTACGGGACACCTTCCGGCTATTCTCTCGACTGCAAACTTCACGACGGCTTTGTGTTCGGCATCATCAAGCGTTGAACCTTCTCCGGTTGTTCCGGCGATTACTAGGGCATTAATTCCCTGTTCAAGCTGCCAATCAATCACACGACCGAATGAATCATAATCGACACCGTTGGCGTTCATCGGCGTAATCAAAGCTGTAGCTACTCCCTTGAAGACTGTCATAAATAAATTTCTCCTTCATAAAATTTTGTACACATAAAGAAAACCGCCCAGTGAATGAGCGGCTCTCTTATCTATGCAATCGAATATATATTTTTGTCGTCATTCACTATAAGGCAAGAATATATAATTACGCTTTATCTTGAGTGTTGACGCATAAGGGAACATAAAAACTTTTGAAGATGCTAACATGAAATTTACTGACATAGTTTTTACTCTCCCTTCACAAAAATTTCTTACGGGCGAAATTGTAAACGCGATATATTATTCTGTCAATTATCTCATTGTGAATTATCTAGTTATTATCGAGCAAGGCCCTGTCACTTTTTCGGAAAACCTTCCATGTTGAATAATCGACTCATATTGCTGTACAAGATTTTCAACAGTAACATCGGCGTTCCATACATGCTCAATCGTATATTTTGCGGCTTGTCCCATTTTCTGAATCCTTTCAGGCGATTTTAGTAACGATAAAGTTTTCTCGTACAAGTCATCAACTGAACCATCATAAACAAGTCCATTTTCGCCATCGTTAATCAGATAAGTTGTAGCGCCAGCTTTCTTACTAGCAACAACAGCACAGCCTTCCGCCATTGCTTCATTGAGGACACAGCCCCAGCCTTCTTGATAGTCACTCGTGAATAAATACGCATCTGTTTGGAATAATTGCTCACGAACTTTCATAAACGGTAAAGCCCCGGTAAAGTGCACATAATCTAATCCCTTTGCCATTTCGTGAAGCTGTTCCTCGATCCCTTCATGACCAATCATAAAGAGTTCAACGTTATAATTTTCGTCGTGTAGTCTCTTAATGACTCGTATAGCGTCGTCAGGGTGTTTCCAGCCCCAAAATCTTCCGACCCATGCGAATCTTGTGAGCTTGTCTCTATATTGTTTAGGTTCTGTGAAGTGACTGACATCGGGGAAATATGCTCCCTTCAACATTCGATCTTTCTTGATGCCACATTTGCTGAAGTCCGACGCTGCGTAAGCTCCTTTAGGCATGAAGTAACAGTTTTTGTCGTAATGATGACGCTTGTTAATCCATAAATATTTTACTCGTCGTAAGGCGTTTTTGATTCGTCCAGTGATTAAAGCGTTGTTGGATTTGAAGATTCGTTCTGCCGAGATAAAAGTTAATTTGCCTGCGTCTACACGTTCCTGGATTAAATCTACACCATAATATGCGCTCACAACTATGTCGCTTTTTGCGATAACGTCAAGGACTTTGGCTTTATCTCTATGCGGATAAAGCACACGGCTATCACAATCGAACTTACTTGCGTACCCTAGATTGATTGCGTCGGTCGGCACTTCACCTATTGTGGAAACAAACCAACATTCATCGCCACGTTCCAGGACACTTTCAACGAGAGTAACAATATGATGATTCAAGAAATTGGATATAAAACAGACTTCCATAATTTATTGCATTACCTCCAAAGCAAGCTCATTATAACAAAACCGCCCCCTATTGAAGAGAGCGGCCAGCGATTTATGATTTACGACTACAGATTTACATTCGGGATCCCGGCAAAACCTTTCGCAAGGTCTTCATCAGTCGGTATATAGTCGGTCATGGTGCCGTCGTTGTATTTCTCATAAGCTACCATATCGAAATATCCAGTGCCTGTTAAGCCCATTATTATTGTCTTCTCCTCGCCAGTCTCTTTGCACTTCAAAGCCTCGTCAATTGCGACTCTGATTGCGTGTGAACTTTCAGGGGCCGGCAAAATTCCCTCAACTCTTGCAAATTGTTCTGCTGCTTCAAATACGCTTGTTTGTTCAACTGCTCTAGCCTCCATTAAGCCATCATGATAAAGCTGTGAAAGTATGCTGCTCATTCCATGATAACGGAGGCCGCCCGCATGGTTAGCACTCGGGATAAAGTCATGACCTAACGTGTACATCTTGGCCATCGGGCAAACTTTTCCAGTGTCGCAGAAGTCGTAAGCAAATTTTCCTCTTGTAAAGCTTGGGCAACTTGCAGGCTCAACGGCAATGAGTTTATAGTTAGCTTCGCCGCGCAACATTTCCCCAACAAACGGAGAAATCAATCCGCCTAAGTTCGATCCACCGCCAGCACAGCCAACGATAATATCAGGTTTAATTCCATATTTCTCACACGCTGCTTTTGTCTCAAGACCGATAACTGATTGATGAAGTAAAACCTGATTCAACACGCTACCTAAAACATAACGATACCCCGGAGTCGATGTTGCTACTTCTACAGCTTCAGAGATTGCGCAGCCAAGTGAACCAGTTGTGCCGGGGTGAGCCTCATTGATTGCACGTCCGATTTTCGTATCCATTGAGGGGGAAGGAGTCACGCTAGCGCCGTACGTACGCATAACTTCACGTCTAAATGGTTTCTGCTCGTAAGATACTTTGACCATGTAGACTTTACAATCAAGCTCAAATAATGAACACGCCATAGCAAGAGCTGTGCCCCATTGTCCTGCGCCTGTCTCTGTCGTAACGCCTTTAAGCCCCTGTTTCTTTGCGTAATAAGCTTGAGCCATTGCGGAATTAAGCTTGTGAGAACCGGAAGTGTTATTGCCTTCGAATTTATAGAATATATGTGCGGGAGTCCCTAATGCCTTCTCAAGAAATACTGCATGAGTCAGCGGTGAGGGCCTGTACATTTTATAAGCGTTGAGAATCTCTTCAGGAATAGGAATAAATTTTGTATCGTTGTCAAGTTCTTGCTTGATTAACTCGTCGCAGAAAATCGGCTGCATTTCCTCAAACTTCAAAGGCTTCAACGTACCTGGGTGAATAAGTGGTGCAGGCTTGTTCTTCATGTCGGCTCTTACGTTGTACCAGGAAGTCGGGATTTCTTTTTCGTCCAGATAAATCTTATACGGGACATCTAGTTTACTCATGAATAATTTTCTCTCCTTACTGTCATTAGACAAATATTTTGTAATTCTATTCTAAAATCGCGAATCTGAATAGCTCATATAAGCCTCATAATTCTTGACATTTTTGCTTGCTTGTGTGATTATTCATGTGAAATCATAAACTGGAGAGAAATTTTAAGAATGACAATGCGTAACCTTATTAATTCAGTCGAATACATGTTTAGCTTCTGGTGCTTTTATCGGGAGTCAAATTTGCTTTGGCTGACGTAAGGACGGAATACAACGAATTAAGATAAATTCATTCACAAGAACACCTTCTGAAGCAGTCAAAGTTTTCGGAGGGTGTTTTATTTATGTAAGGGGAGATTAAATTTATGCCAGCAACGATAAAAGCTAACGACTATACCATCAAGATACGACGAGGCTTAATAGAGAGATTGGGCATCGAGATTTTAAGACTCGCTGAAGAACTTGAACACGAGATCTTATTAATCACTGATGAAAATGTATCGGAATTATTTCTGCAACAAGTCATCATGAACTTCAAAGAATGTCCCAAGCCCGAAGGCACTCAATTAAGAATCTGCGAGCTACTTGTTAATCCTAACGAAACCGCAAAAAACTTCAAAGCCCTCTCAACGTTGCTTGAGAAAATTTCAGAACTTGGCCTCTCCGAAAAATGTATAATCGTGGCTCTTGGTGGCAGTGTTGTATGTGACATAGCAGGGTTTGCCGCAAATGTTTATATGGGTGGCGTTAGACTCGTGCTAGTTCCTACGACTATAGTGGCCATGATTGAGTCCTCCGTAAATTGTTCAGCCTCGTTAAATCTCCATACCGGTAAAAATCTTGCTGGCATGTCATGCACTCCTTCACTAGTTCTATGTGATATTGATTGCCTAAAAACTTTATCGCCCGATGAATATAAATCAGGTATAGCCGAAGCTCTTAAGACTGCAATTTGTTCTGGTGAGAAGTTATTCAAAATTTTTGAGCGCGGAATTGTTGACGAGAATCTCGAGAAAGTCATAGAGTATTGCATAAAGTTCAAGGCCGAGAATAACTTATACGCAAAAATAGGTTACACGATAGGTGAGGCGTTAGAGATTCTTAGCAACTACGAAATTCAACATGGCTTGGCAGTAGCTACGGGCTTGGCGATAATCGCACGAGCTGGCGAAAAATTAGACTGGTGCAGTCATGAAACCTCAACACGCATAATTAATTCATTGCACAAGAATAATTTACCTATAACTTGTCAGGGTTTCACACCTTCAGAAATTACACGTGCTGTCTTAAACGTTCACAAGACTTCAGGAGGAAATATAGAGCTTGCTGTTTTAGCGGGAATAGGTGAACCGGGGACAAAAGCTATTAAAGCTGACGAACTCGAGTCAATTATTTCGTTAGGCATGAATTGAGAAAATATAATATAATTAACACAACACTTATCAAATTTACAATTGGAGGTTGAAAACATGGACATTCGTTTCGTACAACGCGGTGCAGACATCGACGACAAGTTAAGAGAGTACATGGAGAAGAAAATCTCTAAGCTTGAGAAATTCTTTAAGAAGATTCTTAATTGCCAGATCGTCGTAACTCATCATAAGGGCAGCTTCAATGTCGAGACCACAGCAAACGCTAACGGTGTAATTCTACGCGCAGAAGAGGACGCTACAGAACCTCGCAAAGCCTTCGATCAGTCTCTCAAGAATCTTGAACGCAGGATCAAGAAATATAATTCTTATCTCAAGGACAGAGCACAACTTGGAGCCGGTGAAGAATTTTCATTCAGCGTTGAAGAGCCAGTAGAGTCAGAGCCAGAGGCCGCAGTCATTGATAAGGTCAAGAAAGTTGAAGTGCACCCAATGGAAGCAGCCGAAGCAATTATGCAAATGGAACTCGTTGGACACGCTTTCTTCATGTTCCAGAACGCTGACACCGGAGAAATCAACGTCGTATATAAACGCGGCGAAGATAGCTACGGTTTGCTTGAGCCAATCAGATAACCTGAAATTTCTGGGGCAGTCTGTGAGTAATCGCGGGCTGTCCTTTTTGATTCCTTTAGAGACCTTTTCTGTAGTTCTTTCTAATCTAATAATTCACTCACGCCGATATTTCAACCAGGATAATATTTTCTGACAGGAGGTTAATTTATTCATGGCATCTATGAGCGTATCAGGCGTTATCTCCGGCATGGACTGGGAAAGCATGATCGACGAAATCATCACAGCCGCAGCTAAGCCCGCACAAGTCAAAGTCAACAAGAAGACTAACCTGACGAACAAGAAAAGCTTATTCGAGGAAATGAAGGTCACTATGAACTCCATACAAACCTCGTTATC
>CAJOGG010000068.1:7054-8253 GCA_905234205.1 uncultured Synergistales bacterium
GAACGAGTTGATACAATGGGCTCTTACAAAGGAGTCTTAACTGCAACGGTTAATGCTGATGCTGAAGTAAGCGTTCATGACATTGTCGTTAAGCAATTGGCTCGCGCACAAGTTAATCGTTCAAAGCAAATAACGGCCTCGACTCTCAAAAGCACTTTGGGAGGACTCACGGGTAAATCAATTTATGTGAACGCTGCCGGACAAAAAATAGGCGTTGAAGTTAGTGAAGATGACTCGCTTCAGTCCCTCAAGTCCAAAATCAATACGGCCCTCAAAACTACAGGCGCAGGAATTAACGTTACAGCTTCGGTCGTCGATAACAGGTTGATATTCAAGAGCGATAGCACCGGCCTTGGCACTAGCACAGTGAACGGAACTTTGAGCAACAAATACACCGGCGGAGTAAGCTCACTCAAAAACGTAATCACTAACGCAGAGACAGGCGCAACGACTTCTATTTACGTCTCCGATGATAACGCAGACAGACTCACAGTCACGAGCGGCGGAAAAACTTTCTCAATTCATCAGGACTATGAAGTTGTTAATGGCGAAATTCGCTGGAAGCAATACAAGGACACCAACGAGATTAAACTCGGCGACAAGGTCAGCGCAACTTACACAATGGCCAAGGGAGACTCCTTCACAAGCAAAGAGATCAAACGAGGCTCGGGCGATTCTGATACGGTTGATTTAGGCTTTACGGTCAAGGACGAGGGCACACTAGGCCAACGAATGACCATAACCGGCACTCACACCGACACCGAAACAACAACAGAGTCCGGAGGTTCCGGAGATGGCTCAACGAATACGGAAACGACAACTTCAACGAGTGATGACGGCAAAATCAGAACTACAACTACAATCACAACGCTTGAAACAACCGACAAAGACGAGGACGGCGAAACTATAAACGTAATCAAGACCACCACGACGACCGTCACGGAAACGGATTACGAATACGGGAAAGATTTTGTGTATAGCGACGGAACAATTCAATGGCTTGAGAAAGAATCAGACACCAACGAACCCGACTCGTATACAGTGAGCTACACGAAGGATAAATCAGAAAGCTATGACGTTGACAACACCACAGCGACAAAGAGCAACGAACCCAACTCGTACACAATAACCCTCACGCAACCCACGAGCGGAGAATATAACTATAGCGCAACAAAACAATCCGTACAGACCACCACAGA
>CAJOGG010000069.1:0-5813 GCA_905234205.1 uncultured Synergistales bacterium
ACCATAGCCAAAACGAGTAATGCGCATAAAAAATATTTCGTAAGCCTCATATAAATCAGACCTCCATGTTGTAAATTATTAACCGCTAAAGTATATCACGCTGCTTTTAGGCCGTAGCCGAGTATCTCCCCGATGAGTTTATGATTAATCCCTCCGCTTCAAGATTCATTAATGCCTCTTGTATGTCCATGAAGTCCAAGCCGCTTTCGTTCACTAGTTCATCTGCGAGTCGTCCTCCTTGTCGTTGTAGCAGTGAGTAAATAATTTTTTCGTTGTCGGTGAGTTCTGGCGCTTGCTTTGTCGTTGGTTGTGGTGACTCGTCAAAATCAAACGTAAATTGCTTATTGCCGGCAATCTCTTCGATAAATTCATTAACGCTAGTCAAGACTCTTGCTCCTTCTCCCAAAAGTTTATTCGTGCCTTTGCTAACGTCGTCGGTTATGCGTCCGGGGATTGACCAAGTTTCGCGGCCAAGTTCAAGAGCTGTTCGTGCGGTCAACATTGCTCCACCACCTTCAGGCGATTCAGCAACAACGACTCTTGATGCCATACCCACAATAATTCGATTACGTTGCGGAAAATGCCAGGCTTCTCCACCAATTCCCATAGGGAACTCCGAAATTAGTGCGCCTCTATCAAGAATCCTCATGAACAAGTCCCTATTCTCTTGCGGATATACTTTGTCAATTCCTGTCCCAAAAACCGAAATAGTTACGCCGTTTTCAGCCAAGCAGCCTCTATGCCCGGCCGTGTCAATTCCTCGTGCGCCACCGCTTATTACCGTTATACCCTGAAGAGCTAAAGCCCGTGCTAAATTCGTCGCTGTAGTTCGAGCGTAATCACTGCATTTTCGAGTCCCAACTATTGCTACGGAAGGAAGTGAGATATTTGCGTTGCCCTTAACGTAGAGTCCTATAGGAGGTTTTGCTAGGTCATGAAGCTTCGCCGGATAATCCAAGTCCTTCGCGGTCAAGAATCGTGCGTCAAATTTTTCTAGCCTCATTAATTCTTTGTCAAGCCAGTTATCGTTTATGAGCTTTGAGAGTTTTTCCTGATGTCGTGAATTTAGGCCAAGCTCTTTCCAAAAAATTTCCCCCTCGAATAATTCATCAGGCTGATACTTATCACAAAGCTTCGTAAAAATCTCGTAAGGTGCGCTGATTGCGTTCAATAAAATTCCTGCTCGTGTATATTCATTCATGCTATTATTTAATCACAAAACTTTCAGGAGGATAGAAATTTTTATGAGCGACGACAAAATTTTTTACATAACAACGCCGATTTATTACGTCAATGATATTCCACACATTGGCCACGCTTATACAACTATAGCTTGCGACGTTGCATCACGCTACAAACGCATGAAGGGCTACGACGTTCATTTCTTGACAGGTACAGACGAACACGGACAAAAGATTCAGACTGCTGCAGAATCAAAAGGAAAGACTCCGCAAGAATTGGTTGATGAGATTCATTTGAACTTCAAAAAGTTATGGGAAGTCTTAAACATCAGCAACGACGATTTCATCAGGACGACAGAGCCGCGTCACATAAAAGTTGTGCAAGCAATGTTTAAACAGTTGATGGATCAGGGAGATATTTACAAAGGAACTTACACTGGCTATTACTGTGTACCAGACGAAACTTATGTGCCAGAGAATGCTATGGGGCCAAACAAAACTTGTCCGGATTGTGGAAGACCATTAACGATCATGGAGGAAGAGAGCTATTTCTTCAGAGGTTCTAAATACGTCCCTGAACTCATAAAATTTTACGAAGAGCATATGAAGGCCGTTATGCCCAAGATTCGCTACAACGAGATCATGAGCTTCATAAAAGGCGGCGTTAAGGATCAATCAGTCTCACGTACTACTCTTAAATGGGGAATACCTGTGCCTGGTGACGAGAAACACGTTATATATGTATGGTTTGACGCGTTGATTAATTATGCTGCGGCGATTGGCTATCTTGATGACCCGGAAAAATTCAAACGTTATTGGCCTCACGTTAGACATATGGTCGGCAAAGATATTATCAGATTCCATTGCGTTATATGGCCGTTGATGCTTATAGCGTTGGGAATAAATCTACCCGTTGAAGTTATGGCTCACGGTTGGTGGACGTATGAGGGCGAAAAAATGAGCAAGTCCCGCGGAAATGTAGTTGACCCGTTCAAAATGGTTAGCGAATATGGCCTTGACCCGTTCAGATATTTCTTGCTGCGTGAAGTTCCTTTTGGGAATGATGGCGATTTCTCGGAGCTAGCATTAGTAGGACGAATCAACAGCGACTTGGCCAACGACTTAGGCAATTTATTAAATCGTACGTTACAGATGATTAAGAGCTATCGTGATGGAGTTGTGCCTTCATGCGTGAACCCTCAATCGGAATTAAGCGAGCTATCACAAAGCATTCTTGACAGAGTCGACGAGGCTATGAACAATTACGCGTTTGACGAGGCGCTAAAAACTATATGGGAATTTATCGGGCGCTCTAATAAGTTCATTGATGAGACCATGCCATGGAAATTAGCTAAAGACTCTTCGCAAGCAGAACGATTGAATTTCGTGTTAGTGAATCTCTATGAGGCTTTGAGACTCTCCGCACTCTTGATAGCTCCGACAATGCCGGGGACTTCACAAAGAATCTGGGCACAACTTGGCCTCACTGGCAACCCGTTAGAATTACAGCTTGAAGAATTTACATGGGGCGAAGGCTCTGGAAACACGATCAACAAAGCTGAAGTATTATTCCCAAGAATTGACATCAAACTATGGAAGGAACAGAAGGAGAAAGCAAAAATGGACGAAACGCAAGCACAAGAGCAAAAAATTGAGCATGAGTCAGAAATTTCGATTGACGATTTTAAGACGGTAGAAATGAGAGTTGCAAGAGTCACTCACGTTGAAGAAATTCCGCGATCCAAGAAACTCTATAAGCTGGAAGTTGATTTAGGTTATGAGAAACGCACGGTGTGTTCAGGGATAAAAGCATTCTTTACGCCCGAAGAGTTGACCGGAAAAACTGTGATACTTGTAACAAATTTGAAGCCCGTGAAGTTATGCGGAGTTGAGAGTAACGGAATGATTTTATGTGCAAGCGTTAAGAAGGACGGTGTATCAGAGCAGCTTACGTTATTAACTCCCGAAAAGGATATACCGCTTGGAAGCCGGGTAAGTTAATATGAGCGATATTCGCAAAAAGGAAATGGAGTTCTTGAGCGGCGAAGTAAATTCGTGGCTTGAGGAAGGAATCATAACGCAAGAGCAATCGGACAAAATTTTATCGCTATATGACGTAAAGAGAAGTAACTTGCGAGTGATTTTGTTCATAGCTGGCGGAATATTATTGGGGCTTGGGTTAGTGAGCTTTATAGCGGCTCATTGGCACGAGATCCCCAAAATTTTACGTGTGTGCATAATTTCAGGAGCTTATCTTACGTCATTAACGGCTTATGCATATTTCGGAATGTCAGATACTCGAACGGGACGAGCGTTTTTGTTGTTGGCAAGCGTGATTCTCGGGGCGGGAATTTTTCTCATCACTCGAATGTACAATTACAAACTAGCTTGGCATTCTCTAAACGGTTGGTGGCTCGTGGCAGTACTGGCAACCGTGATAATAACCCGGGACTTATGGCAAATTTACTTGGCTCAATTTCTTTCGCTGTTGTATTTGATTCAGATTGACGCGATAAATTTACTGGCTCTGGAATTTGTGAACACGTCAAGAATTTCTTTCGTAGAATTTTTCTCGCCCATAGAGGCTTTTGGCTTGATAGTAGCGTTGTGGGTGGCATGGCGAATAGTCAATGATAGAGTCGCTTTCAACATGAACATGCTATTAACGCTGTTATATCGGAGGAACATGGACGCTAATAATTTTGACGTGTGCGGGCGGAGTTATGTCGTTTATCTCTAAATGGCACGATACAGAAAAACTAGGCTTGCTTATGCTTGGTTTGTTCGGAATGTTATTAACTTGGTCGGAATTTTGGCGCGGTGAAATTTTCTCTGCACCTGTGCTTGGATTTTCTGGGCTAAGCTTCTGGCCTGTGCTTGTGGCTGTAGCTGTAGCTTTCTTAATGCTCGTGAATATCTATCGCGGACACGTTGGGATCGGAGTAACGTTTTGTTTTCTGCTTGCATGCCGATATTTCTTTGATCACTTCTTTGGATACATGATAAAGGCTTGGGGCTTCTCGTTCACTGGAATAGTATTTATGGCGGCTGGATTATTCTTCGGACGCTTACGAAAATTTTTCGAGCCTGTACACGAAACTGTGTATGGACGCAAAGAAATGCCTGCAAATACTGAACAAAATTGTGTCTATACACAGAAAACTTTACATACTCAATTTTTCCAACAAGATGACGATGAATAACGACCATTTACGAATCATAAACGCAAATATATTTAGGCCGGATTGTGAATTTCATAGAGGAGAACTCCGAATCGCTGACGGCCTTTTTGTTAATGATGTTGACTCGGACGCAAAGATAATTGACGCTGAAGGCTTGTATGTAATTCCGGGTTTGATCGATATACATTTTCACGGCTGCAAAGGTCATGACTTTTGCGAGGGTACTCAAGAGGCTTTCAGGGCTATACGAGATTACGAGGCTTCTATAGGAGTTACGACAATATGCCCGGCCACAATGACTCTTCCAGAATCAAAACTATTATCAATCATGCGTGAGGCCAAAAATTTTGGAGAGCTAGCAGGAATTTATCTTGAGGGGCCTTTTATATCGCGTTCAAAAGTTGGCGCACAAAATCCCGATTACGTTCACAAGCCTGATGTAGAAATGTTGAGACGGTTGCAGAAAGCTTCAGGTGGCTTAATCAGAATCGCGGCTATAGCTCCGGAAGTTGAGGGCGCAATGAAATTTATCGACGAGGTAAAAAACTTAACGAGGTTTTCACTAGCTCACACAGTTTGTAATTACGACACGGCAAACGAAGCTTTTAACAGGGGAATATCCCAAGTTACGCATTTGTACAACGCAATGCCAGGCATAAATCACCGTGAACCAGGCCCAATAATCGCAGCTCTTGAGAATAAAAATGTCATGGTCGAATTAATCTGTGATGGCGTTCATGTTCACTCTTCAATAGTTCGTAGCACGATAAAAGCCTTTGGCTCTGATAGAGTTATATTCATAAGTGACTCAATGGAAGCTACAGGAATGCCCGACGGAAAATATCAGCTTGGTGGCCAAGACGTAATAAAGCGCGGAAATAAAGCTACGTTGCTCGACGGGGTTACGATAGCCGGGAGCGTTACGAATCTCGCTGACTGTATGAAGACGGCCGTTAAGAAAATGAATGTGCCACTGGAAATAGCCGTTAAGTGTGCAACTCTCAATCCCGCAAAAGCTATCGGCCAAGAAAATTTGTACGGAGTCATTGAAGAAGGAAGACGCGCAAACTTACTAGCACTTGACAAAGAACTAAATACGATCTGGATAAGATAATATGAACAAGATCTTCAACTTACAATTTTTTGGTGAAGAACGCACTGAAGAAGCTACCCCTCACAAGCGTGAAAAAGTTCGTGAAGAAGGACGTGTCTGTATGAGCAAAGATCTCAATGCGGCTGTAGGAATTATAACGGCGTTGCTTGGGCTTGCTATGTTAGGAGCTATGACGTGGCGAATCTTGACCAGAGTTATTCAATTTATGCTTAGCTACATAGGTGATAGATCTTTATTGCAAGATGGTTGGTTCTATTATGTCTCGTTGGAAGCTATCAAGAATTATTTCGCGGCGTGGCTGCCTATTGGGGCATTAGTCGTATTATTCTCAACATG
>CAJOGG010000069.1:5838-8296 GCA_905234205.1 uncultured Synergistales bacterium
CATTCGGGCCAAAATTCGACAGGCTTAATCCGATCACGGGCATGAAAAAAATTATCTCGCTGCGTTCAATCGTTGAATTACTGAAAGGCTTACTCAAGGCTAGTATATTCGCGGTCATGATTTACAATGCTATACGAAATTATCTCCCTGTATCGTCAAAGACTATGCAAATGCCTTTAGAAATCGGTAGCTTACAATTTTGGGATATGCTTTGGAATATGGCAATGAGGCTGGCTTTAATGTTGTTGGTTATGGCGTTCGCAGACTACTTTTATCAAAAATGGGACTTCGAGAAATCTATACGCATGAGCAAGAAGGAAATCAAGGACGAGTATAAGCAAATGGAAGGCGATCCGCAGATTAAGCAAAAGATTCGGCAAAAACAGCGAGAAATGGCCAAGCAGAGAATGATGGCGGACGTACCGAAAGCCGACGTAGTTATCACAAACCCTACGCACATAGCCGTAGCTCTTGTATATGAACGTGAAGTCATGAGCGCGCCGCAGGTTATTGCAAAGGGAGGAGATTTTCTCGCAAAACGTATCCGCGAAATTGCACAGGCCAACTTAATCCCTATAATAGAGAACAAACCATTAGCTTGGGCTTTGTACCAAAATGTTGAGGTCGGTGAAGAAATTCCAGAAGATCTATACAAAGGAGTCGCTGAAATTCTGGCCATGGTCTATAAGCTCAAAGCCTCGTGACTTTAAAAACGTAACAAGGAGACGTAAAAACTTTTCATGGAAATCAAAATCGGCACGAGGGCAAGTCCTCTAGCGTTGGCTCAAACGAAAATAATAGCTGACGAAATTTCACGCTCTTGGCCCGAAATCAAAATCACGTTCGTAACTATCAAGACTACAGGCGACAAAGATTTATCCCCGTTCAAATTCACAGGTAACAATAAAGGAATATTTACACGTGAGCTTGAGCAGGCATTATTGAGTCACGAAATTGATTTTGCCGTACATAGCTTGAAGGATCTACCCGCGAATGTTAATCCAGATTTACCAGTCGTAGCTTTCTCGAAACGTGCCACACCTTTTGACGCTCTCGTAGGTGGTGGAAATATAATCGGCTCATCTTCATTGAGGCGCAGGCTTCAGCTTGAAAAATTATATCCAGAAGAAAAAATTCTAGCTGTACGTGGAAATATCAATACGCGACTTAGCAAGCTTGATCGAGGAGAATTTACCGGACTTGTGTTAGCTGTTGCGGGACTTGAACGTCTTGGACTTCAGGATCGAATCACGAAAATATTTACACCTGATGAAATTTTGCCGGCTCCTGGTCAAGGGATATTAGCTTGTCAAGGAAGAGCGAACGAGAATTATTACTACCTTGACTGTGTGAATGACGAGAACTCAAAATTTTGTGCCATTGCTGAAAGAAGTTTTGCGCGTGCGTTAAATGCTGGCTGTAATGTTCCGGTCGGAGCTTATGCAATTGTTGAAGACGATGAATTAATTCTACAGGGGCTGTATATTGACGAGAAGAGCAAAAAGTTTTACAGAGGCACTCATGCAGGAAATAAACACGACGCAGAAATTATCGGCATAACGTTAGCAAGGAGAATATTTTCATGATTTATCTAGTAGGAGCTGGGCCGGGCGATTCAGGTTTGTTGACTTTACGGGGCTATGAAGTTATGCAGAAAGCTGACGTTGTGATTTATGATAGATTGGTTGGCGTGGGAGTGTTGGCTATGATTCCAGATAACGCAGAAAAAATTGACGTGGGAAAAATTCCAGGCTCTCATTCAATCTCGCAGCGTGAAATAGAATCTCTAATCATCAACAAAGCTAAACAGGGCTATAACGTCGTGAGACTCAAGGGCGGCGATCCGTTCGTGTTTGGTCGTGGAGCTGAAGAGGCTGAAGCGATTATAAACGCGGGCTTGGAATTTGAAGTCGTCCCGGGTGTTAGTGCGGCTGTTGCTGTACCGGCTTATGCTGGAATACCTGTTACTCACAGAAATTTTTGCTCCGGCTTAAATATTTTCACTGCCCACGATAAGAATAATTTGCTCCCTGATTTTGAGAATGCCACGTCTATATTCCTTATGGGGGTTGCTCATGCTAAAGAGTTGCAGGAAAAATTGTTGGAGACTCTCCCCGGCAAAACTCCTTGCGCAATTATCGAAAATGGTACAACTTCACGAGAACGAATTATCAGAACAAGGCTTGATAATTTATACGAGTCGGCCAAGTCAGTAACTCCTCCAGCAGTTATAGTTGTTGGTGGCGTTGCAGAATTGAATCTTTCGTGGCGAGATAATCTCCCGTTGAGTCACAAACGAATCCTTATCACAAGACCAGCAGGCCGTGGTGAAAAGTTAGCTTCAATGTTGCGTGATAAAGGCGCAGAAGTTATTCACATGCCCACTATAAAGACTCACATAATCAACGACGCTTTGAACGAGGAAAATTTATCCGGCTTCGATTGGGTAGGATTCACG
>CAJOGG010000069.1:8446-15445 GCA_905234205.1 uncultured Synergistales bacterium
AGAGGCTTAACGGGACGCGTATTAATGTTACGAGCAAAGGGAGCACACGAGATTCTCACTCAACACGAAATAAGTATAACGCAGCTTTACATTTACGAGATTGATTATATAAAATTGCAAACAGTTCCAAAATTTATAGACATGATAATATTCACGAGTTCTTCAACTGTACGAGGCTTTGTCGAGTCTGTGGGCGTTTTTCGTGAAATTGTTGCTGTGTGTATTGGTGTACAGACTGCTGACGAGGCCAAGCGAGCGGGATTCGTTAATGTCGTTATCGCTGAACATGCAACCGTTGAAGCTATATTCGAGGCCCTATTATCTTGTCGTTAATCATTCAGGAGGTAAATTTTCATGCGCAAAGTTTTGTTGGCTTTATTAATAGTTTCGTTGATGGCGTCGTTTGCATTTGCTGATGAGGCGAAAAAATTTGAGAGCAAAGTTTTAGACGTTGAATTAACCACTAACGGAATCAGCCTTTACGAGAATATCCCGTTTGCTCAAGGTTATTGGCGTGGAGCGATGTTGTACGCACTTCACATGGACGTTCTTGTACCGGACGGAAAAGAGCCTAAACCGTTAATCGTGTTCGCTACTGGTGGCGGATTCATAATGGCCCCCAAGAACAACTGGATTCAGCAGAGAATGAGATTAGCACAGGCTGGCTATGTTGTCGCAAGCATTGAGTATCGTTATGCGCCTCTCTCAAAATTCCCGCTTCCTCTTGAGGACTGCAAGACCGCTATAAGATGGTTAAGGGCACACGCTGATTTATACAACATTGACGTGAACAAAGTCGGTTTTCTTGGAAACAGTGCGGGCGGTTATCTCTCTGCATTCGTCGGACTCACTAACAACATGAAGGAATTTGATAAGGGCGATTTCCTGGATTATTCAAGCAACGTTTTATGCGCGGCAGATATTTTCGGGATCTCTGACTTAACGAATATCGGCATGGATTACGACGAGGAGAACCAGAAAGGTCACGCAAGCGCAGGAGCAACCGAAGCACTTTGGGCACTCGGCACACCAACATTCGGAGGCAAGGACGGCGGAATTTTGGCACACCCCGAAGAAGCAGCTTATGCAAGCCCGATCACATACGTTGAGAAGAACGCAGATAATCTAGTACCGATTTTGTTAATGCATGGCGACGCGGATACGCTTGTATCTCCCGGACAGACTGATATTTTATTCCAGGCACTCAAGGCTAAGGGCGCGGACGTTGAACGCTATGTAGTGAAGAATGCTGCACACGGTGGCCCTTATTGGGTACAAGAGCCGGTTATGAAAGTCATGGTCGATTTCTTCGACAAGTATTTGAAGTAGTCATTGATGAATCGAGTCCCCCTAATGATAAAAAGGGGGATTTTTTGTTGCTTAAATCTGAATGTAAAAAACGTTTCTGTTGAAGCTCGTAGTAGTAAGATTGCGCCTGTTCTCGTGTGCCGCCATTATGTTAGCCACAATATAGCTCCGGAATGAAGTTATATCGCTGTCAGTGTCGGTAATGTCAAATATTTCGCCATCATCACGCACAATCAGTTCTATTCCCTCATTTGTCCTCACCATACATTCAGCGTGAATCGTTTTATCCCCGTTGTGTTCAAATATCAGCATTAATGTTTCCTCGATAACCAACATTGCATCATTAATTTTACTGCGCGGCAATGAACGTTCATTCAGGAAGTTGTACACTTTGTCGCGAACGTCCATAATATTTTCTTGCGTCAACGTAATATCATATTGCGCGAGGTTATCTTCCTTCCCTGCATAGAGCGGGAAATCATCAATGCCGTAAATCTTCCTCATGAAGCACACGCACACGGCAAACGTAATGACAGGCGCAAGCGCAAAACCTGCCCATATGCCATTAAGGCCAAGCACCAGCCCCAACGATATACCCAAGAGCAGAGGCAGAATCATATTGCGGAGGAATGCAGACAACATAACTATAAATGTTTTTTCGGGAATCATTAGGTACGTCTCATACAGATACAGCACGGCAGAAAATACCAGCGTCAACGAAATTATACGCACGGCATAAGCGCACAGCCTCATCAGTTCCGGCTCATCAATCCCGAATATATACGGCACATAATCAGCCCCAGCAATCAAGATTACAGTAAAGACTATTCCCTCATACAATGAAATTTTTTCGGCGGCTCTCATGACCTGACGCAGGGCTATCGGATTCCCCTCACCGTAATACACGCTCGCTAATGGTTTCATCGCTAGGGCTATACCGTCAAATACTACTCCAATTTCAAGAAGGCTTACACTCATACTAAGAACGGGCAGGTAGTAATCACCGAAAACCGAAATCACAAATTTATTCATTGCTAACAAAAGAATTGCCCACATAAAATACATTCCCGAATCAACAAAACCGAATTTTGCGAACGTAATACAGTCACGAAGACTGAAATATATTTTTGCTTTGAGTGAATTAGCGGCCCTGAAGAAATGACAACACAATATTAATGTACTCGTAGTCAATGTTATGAGAGTTGCAAGGGATATTCCAGCCACTCCCATATACAACGCAAGAACCACCGACAAAATTATATTGCCGAATATCTGAACCACGTTAGCTATGTTGCATATTAATTCGTCTCCGTCATCATAGACCATTGTACTTATGAGAGTATTTATCGGATTAAGCAGCACCGTATACATGAAGAATTTGAAATATTCATGAGCAAACTTGAGCACCTCATCGGAAGGAGACATGAACGCGAAGTAATAATCGCTGTACAGGTACATCGCCGCAAATAGTATTATCCCTACCGACGACGAAAGAATTACGCTCAAGCCGAAAAGCTTGTTTGCCCTGTCCTTGTCGAATTTCCCCATAGCAAGCCCGTAGCTGAATGATATTCCCGTAGATATAAGCGTCGATATGAACACTATGCACGAATACAGCGGTGTTATCAAATTTACTCCGGATATTCCAGCCTCTCCTGCTATGTGACCGGTTATGATAGAGTCGGACATCAAAACTATTACAGCTATAGCCATTTCCGCGCTCGAAGTTATGAGCAACGATTTGAACTTTCTTACGCCTAAAGAATCAGACATACGAATCACACCTCCAATAATTTCATTGCGTCGATATCAGGATCAGCCTCAATAAGACGGTGGACTGTACGCACATATATTTCCGCAAAACGTTCCATGCTATTATGTTTATATCTGTGTGCAGCATAATCAAGCAATATTTCAAGCCCGTCATCAGGTTCTTTAATCTCTATATTAAGAATATTTTGCGACCCTGGACTATTTCGACGTATATCAACTTTGCTGTCAAAAATTTCTAGGTATTGAGGAGTTTCATAAAGTCTGCCTTGATAAATAGAGCATAATAAATCATCATCAAGCGTCAATGTGCAGGGATAAGAGGCGCATTTTGCGCATGAGTCCATTTGTTCCTTTACGCTCTCGAATAGTTCACCCACGGTCATGCCCTCAAGCCTTACAGCAATGGGTAAATCTCTTATCAGCATCCCGACGGTGTGAAGAAATTTTTTGTCCTGTCTGTTATTGTCTGTCCATGTCAACATTACGTCAGAGCTGTTATTGTATGCCGCTATGGAAAGGAGTGAAACCGCATTGAAGAAGATGTAACGTGAAGTCTGCATTCTACTTGCGTCAATGTCTAATTTGCGCGTGATTGTTCCTTGTGCATTAGGGTATTGGCCTTCGGGAAAATCCGGTAATGGGTAAGTGCTGTATTCTGCGGGATTGTATCTTTTCTCATACCATTTCCGGCATTCGTCATATGCTTTGCTGCTGGTGATTGCTTCATATTCTGCGAGATATTGAGGCCAATGGTCGGGAAAAATCTTTTTGCCGCGATAAAGATTGTCCAGATTGCGGAATAATATCGCTTTAGAGAATCCGTCATAAGCTAAGTGATGATTGTCCGAGAAAAAGTATTTTGTACGTTCGGTCTCTATTATTCTAAACCTAGATAATGCACCCCCCAGTTAAGTCAAACGGCTGAATCAGGTTGTCCTTCAATGTCATGAAGTCATCTTCGCTCATATGTTCAACCGTTATGTTGTAGAGATCAGGGACGTAATGCTGTCGTTCACCGTCAGTTAAGAACGATATTGCAGTATGGATATTAAGGCACTCTCGTAATACATCGGCGAATTTTTCCGCGTCAACCCAGTCTTTAAGTTTCACAAGCAGAGGATACATGTTATACATTGTGGAGTTCGGGGCTTTCTGCTGATAAGCATAAAAATATTTCTGTTCTTCCGTCAAAGGATATGAAACCGTAATAATCACCTCATTTTTTAGTGTTACGGCCTGATATTATACGCTTATGAATTTGTGTACAGGAGACGTTCTTGTGGTCAGGACTGGCTGACGCTGATAATATTGCACCTACACGATCTTGAATCTTCCTTCGTGTAATTTCTTCTCGCTAGGCAAATTTCCATCAACGTATCCAAGCAACACAAAGCACAGAGCTACGTATCCTTCTGGTATCTGCCATTGAGATAGTAATTTCTCGCCGTCGGGATTGTCAAAAGTTTCCTCACCTCGTGCAATGATACATGACCCAAGGCCAAGTGACGTAGCCATTAGCACCATGTTTTCAGCGCAACAAAACGCATCAGCCACGCTATACAGAAAGTCTTTAGGCCCGAAAATCACGCACACGCTAGGAGCTCCGTAAAAGCCGCTTTTGATTGTGGGATCGTCAATTATGCTAGGTTGTTCGTCTGATACATAGCCTCCTAAAAGTTTAGACCGATCGAAATTTGCGATATTAAGCTTCCCGATTTTCTCCGTGAGTTCTCTATCATGAATGCCGATTATAAAGCTTCCTTGACGGCCTCCAGCGTTTGGCGCACGTAATCCAGCGTTGATGACCTTCTCTAAATCCTCGCGTTGAATCTGTTTAGCCTGATATTTTCTGATTGAATGACGTGTTTCTATTGCTTGTGTTAATTCCATGTTCATATCTCCTTCCAACATTGTGGATCTTGCGCGTAAAAATCTCCGTACGTACCTTTAGCGACAGCCGGGCAGCCACGACAATATGCCAGTAACTCACACTTTGAACACTTAGAGAAATTCTTGTACTCCCTGTAGTCTTCCATTTCGTTCAGCCATAAATCAGCGAGCCTATTTTCAAGCGCATTACCAACTTTGCTATTCTTGACTCGTCGGCAGGCGTAAACATCACCAGAGGGCAGTATAGTTAAATGAGCGTTCCCACAGTTGCAGCCATCGTAGATTAATCCCGGTTCAGCGTCGTCAGGAATCGTAAATTCCCCCGTCTCGTAATAATACAACGTCCATAAATGGTCCTTGCGGTCAAAATACGTCTTACAGCCTCGTGACTCGTACTCCTTGAATTTTTCGTCGCATGTTCTTAGAAATTCGCGATACTGTGAGGGGGTCATACCGTTGGCTTTGCTTTCATCGGTCGGACAATAGCGAGCAAACGAGAAAACTTCAGCTTCACTCTTCACAACAGCGTCAATCACTTCGGGCATTTCGTTAATGTTCAAGCTTGATACTGTTGACATAATCACAGAACATATTTCGGCGCGGTTGATGTCATGAATCTTTGAGAGCGTCGTATCGAATGAGCCAGGCTTTCTGAAAAGGTCGTGAGTCTTTCTCATTCCGTCAATTGATAACTGATATTTCTCACAGCCTAAAGTTTTCAGCCTTTTGCATACGTCATAATCAATGTGAAAAGGGTTGCCAAGTATCGAGAAGAAAATCCCGTGAGCCTTTAGAGTTTCGAGCAATTCCCAAAAATTTGCGTGTAATATCGGGTCGCCGCCAGTGATATAGAAATATGGTTCGCGCTCAAAAGTTTTGCAGAAGTCCAAACAGTTATCGAGTACCCTATATAGATTTTCGCGGGAAATGGTTTCTGGTTTATGGGAGTTGCTGCCGGAATAAATGTAGCAGTGTTTGCAACGTTGGTCGCATTCGTCGGTTATGTGCCACTGAAACGAGAAATAACGCATGAGAAAAATTTACCCCGAGTTACCGGGGCTTACACGTAATTACTTATTTGAACCACAAGCAGAGGGCTTTTCGCCACCGCATGATGAACGCTTTGTTCCTCCACACGCTGAAGGCTTCTCGCCGCCACAAGCCGCAGGTTTCTGTCCTCCACATGATGCTGCTTTGCTTCCCCATGACGCTAAATCTTTCAATGCCATAATAATTTCCTCCGTACCATAAGATTTTACGCACGTTATGATAAGTCACAATCTAATTTTCACAAGAACGCACTTTTTTGTAACCCGTATAATATTTAGCGAGGTGAATTGTGTATGCTCTCGAAAAATGAAATGCCGGATTGCCCTGTCGCTACGACCATACAATTAATCGGCAGCAAATGGAAATTGTTAATCTTGAGAAATTTATTGGCACGTCCATATAGATTCAACGAACTTAAACGCGATCTTACAGGTATAAGCCACAAAGTACTGACAGAAAGTTTACGATCTATGGAAGCTGATGGAATTGTTGTGCGCAAAATTTACGAGACGAGACCGCGGAGTGTTGAGTACTCATTAACGGAACTTGGCCGGAGTCTTAAACCCATATTGCTTGAGATAGAGAAGTGGGGCGTGAATTACAAAGCTATGTACACCGATAAATAATTCCTGATAATTCGCCTGATAGTTCTTTCAATGTCGGTCTTGTTGCTGTTCAGGCACCATTCAAATATGCAGCCTTTTACGATTGTGCAAATATCCTGACTCATAACATGAATATCAGCGTCACTCGTTATAACTTTTTCGTCCTGTGCTTTGAGCAATTCCCTTTCACTGCGGGCCATAATGCTATTGTCAACAAATTCACCGTCTTGTTCACACATGTAAGCAGATAATGAAGTGTTGCTGGTCGTGTAAAAACTCCTCATGAAACTTTCTCCAAGCTCCATGTATTTATTGACGAGGTGCATATAAAGCTCACTGATTCGATCCGAAATATTTGCCAATGGAGTCGCGA
>CAJOGG010000069.1:15519-20675 GCA_905234205.1 uncultured Synergistales bacterium
CTTCACAAACTCTACGCACTGTAACGTAATCAGCTCCGTGTGATTTAATCATTTCGGTTGTTGCATTGATTATTCTTGCTTGATTCTCGCTATCTGATTCAGATTTCAAAGGCCGTCCAACTTTTTTGGGCATGATAAATTTCTCTCCTTAACATTCGTGCTTGACATTATAGAACATGTTTTATATATTACCCACAAATAAAACGCATTCTATTTATTCAGGAGGCTATGGCATGAAAATTATGTACTGGTCAGATTATGCTTGTCCTTATTGTTACATTGGCGAGGCAAGACTCAAGAAGGCTCTTAAGGGTTTGGATATTCCGGTTGAAGTTGAGATGAGGAGTTTTCAGCTTGATCCATATGCTCCAGTGAAATCTACAGGCGACACTCAAACACGTTTTGCGAACAAGTACGGAATTTCATTCGCGCAGGCTGGACTTCAGATCGAAGTTATATCGAGAATGGGACGTGATGAAGGACTTGACTTCAAATATGCTACTACGCTCTTCACAAATACAATGGACGCTCATAGACTCACGAAGCTTGCACAGAGCAAAAATGACCCGGCATTAACGGAACGAGTAATTGAGAATCTCTTCAAGGCATATTTCACAGATAACAAAGAGCTTGCTGACAAAGAACTATTGCAGAAAATCGGCACGGACTCCGGATTAGACTCGGCTGAAGTTAAAGAGTTGTTATCATCAAAGCAATTTGAGTCACAAGTTATGCAGGACGAGCTTGAAGCTTTTGAACGTGGGATTCATGGTGTGCCATATTACATAATTGGCGATAAGTTCACGATTTCAGGGACTCAAAACTCCGACTTAATGCGAGAAACTATACTGGAAGCGTATAACAATGTTCTATAGAGTTCCCGTAAAAGGCTATTTTGAAGTCAACAGTTATTTCTACGTCGATGAGAGTACTAACCGCTGCTTTCTGATTGATCCAGGGGCTGAAGGTAAGAGGCTCTTGAAAATTGCGCGGGATAATTTTTGGGTGATTGAGAAAATTTTGTTGACGCACGGACATTTTGACCACACCGGAGGTATTAGCGAGATACGAATCACTAACGACATTCCTGTTTATGCTTACGAAAACGCGGATTCATATTTGCTTGACCCGATGAAAAATTTATCTCACTTTTGCGGCCCTGATATTTATGTTCGAGACGTTCACTATTTTCACGACGGCGATATTATCACCCTAAACAATAACAGAAACCCTGATTTCTCGTTAAGAGTCATTCACACGCCCGGCCACACTGAAGACTCCGTTGTGTTATACAGTAAGGAAGAAGGCATTGCGTTTGTGGGAGACACAATTTTTCTAGGCAGCATTGGAAGCACAATGTACCCCGGCGGAAATGGTAAGGACTTGAAGGAAAGTATCACGCAAAAAATTTTCACGTTACCGGAAGAGACGATTTTATTATCGGGGCATTCAGAGAAGACAACGGTTAAAGCAGAGAGCAAACGCTACAACTTGTATCACAGATAAAAAGCAGCCCTCAAACGAGAGCCGCATGTTACACTTTCAGAAATTCCGGCAAAACTTTTTCGAGTTCATCAAACTTGTATTCGCCGATTGATTTCCCTTCACGGAACAACAACGCCCCTCCAGGAGTCCCGGCGATCCCAAATTGTGCGTGACGAGCTTCTTTCGGGCCATTAACTTCACAGCCCATAACAGCAACTGATACACCGTCGGGCAAATTCGCTAGCAATGGTTCAACAACTTTCACGAGCTTCATAACGTCAGCACGCCTTCTCCCGCATGTTGGACAAGAGATTAAGTTCACGCCCCTGACTCGTAGCTCCAACGCCTTCAGAATCTCATAGCCTACTTTCACTTCTCGTTCCGGTTCATCAGTCAGAGATACTCGCAACGTGTCGCCAATGCCCTTTGACAGCAACGCCGATATACAAGCCGTACCCTTGACAATTCCGCCATCACCTGGGCCTGCTTCGGTTAAGCCTATGTGCATGGGAAAATCTGGATAAGCCGCCGCGATTAACTCATTAGCCTTTACGCATTCATTAACGCTTGAGGACTTGGCCGACAAAATCAAATTCGTGAATCCTTGACCGATTAACAATTCCGCCTGCTGTCTTACTGCTATGAATAACGCCTTAGCCCGATCGCCTTCAGCTTCGTCAAGTTGAGCTTGTGAGATTGAACCGCCATTAGCTCCGATACGAATAACTACGCCGAGAGTCTTTGCAGTCGTGATTACGTCGTTGAGTCTGTTCAGTGGCATGTTACCGGGATTTATGCGAATAGCTTTACAGCCAGCCTCCATTGCCAAAATCGCCAGTGCCGGATCAAAATGTATGTCAGCCATAAGAGTCAGCTTTGTGTTCTCACGCAAATATTTCAGGTCGTCAGCAAACTTAGCTTCAGGAAGAGCAACACGTGCCATTTCGCAGCCAGCATTAATTAATCTTTCACATTGCGCTAAACATTCCTCACGTTTATTCAACGCTACCTTCAGCATACTTTCGACTCGTACAGGAGCAGAGCCGCCTATCGTTAATCCTTTGATGTTTACTTGTAACTTACTGTTCATTAAGCCGCTTCCTTGAGCTCTACAACCTTCTCAGGCATTCTCACAGGAAAATCAAAATACGTATCCGGGAATGGTTCATCGTTCAATGTGAAGTGCCACCACTCTGTGCTTAATGGTCTGAACCCGTGCTTCATCATGACTTCGCGTAAAATCATTCTGTTGTTGTATTGAGCCTCGGTGATGTCTTTATAGTCCGGGTGTGAGAGTTCTCCGAAATAATCAAACGTTCCGCCCATATCTACTTCTTTTTCCGTGGTCATGTCAAACAGCGTTAAATCGAGCGTGCTTCCTCGTGAATGGCCTGACTTGTAATCAATATAGCCTTGATCGAATAACACTGACTTATCAAGCTCGGGATAGAAATATTTCTTCATGCGAGTGTCCCCGATGTCCTCTGCCCATTTTGCAAAGTGAGTTACTGCTCTTTGTGGTCTGTAAGCGTCGTAAATCTTCAAGCGATAGCCTTTAGTGATTAACTCGTCGCTAACTTCCTTCAATGCCGTCGCAGCTTCTTTGGTCAACCATGCTACAGGAGCTTCATAGCCGTTGATTCGATCGCCGACAAAGTTGTACGTTGAGTAATAACGGATCTCAAGAATTGCATCGGGTACAGCTTCAGACAGCAGCACGAAATCTGAATCATCGTACGGATCAGCACCAAACGCCGAGCCAGCTAACATAAATAATAACGTTACAACAAACAACTTTTTCATAAAAATATACCTCCTAAATTAATGTGTAAAGAATAAATTATAAACGTCCTTGAATGTTACAAGAACCATCAACGAAATAAGCACAACAAATCCCGCCGCGTGTATCCAGTTTTCAACTTTTTCCGGGAGTCGTCGTCTTACTAGCATTTCCAGCACCACAAACAAGAGTCTTCCGCCATCAAGTGCAGGTATAGGGAATAGATTCATCACGCCTAAATTCAACGCTATTATCGCTATGAATGTCAAGAAATCCCAAAATCCCGATCGCATCGCTTGGCCAGACATTGACGCAATCCCAACAGGCCCCGTAACGTCAGCTTCTTGTCGTCGCAAAATCAATTCAGCAAGCCCGCGGAACATCATCAACGTCATTCTGTAAGTGAAGCTCAATGAACTTCTAGCAGCCTGTAAGAATCCGTAGCGAGTATATGAAGGTGAGATCCCCAACATGGGCCGGCCGTATTCTTCATTAACTGGAACTTTAGCATTGACCGTTAAAATCTCGTCGCCTCGTCGTAATTCAAGCGTCAAGTTTTCGTTCTTAGTGCTCTCTGTGCGAATCAACTCTGACGTCTCGCGCCACTTAGCAACGTTTTGTCCGTTCACCTTGAGAATTTCATCGCCAGCTTTCATTCCCGCAGCCTCCGACGGAAAACCGGGCATTATCTCCCCAATTTTCGTGCTATCCATGTTCAAGACTCCGTGTCCCCATAAGAACAGAGTCATAAGCAAAACCGCCAACGCTATATTGAACGCTGAACCATTAAGCAGAATCAAAAACCTTTTCCAAGCTGGTTGCTCGTTAAAGCCTTTTCCGGGGATAACCGTTTCGTCCTCGTCCTCTTCGTCCATTCCTGCGAGCCTGCAAAATCCTCCTATGGGTAACAATCGCCACGACCACAACATACCCTTCTTGTCTCTACGCTGTAAAATCGCCGGCCCCATTCCGAAAGCGAACTCATGAACCTGAACGCCCAACAACCTCGCCGTAATATAATGGCCGTATTCGTGAACAATAACGCATACAGCTATCACAACTATGAACGCTAAAATACTCGTCAACAAAATATCAATCGCTCCTCATCAAAAATTTTCATTAGTATACTCTATTAATGGTAGAGCCGCGGAAATTACACCTACGAATCACACCTACAAGCATTTTACTGCGTTTATGCGTCCTAAAGTTTCGTTAGTCATGGTTGGTTAGTAAATTTGAGGTCGAATTTTTTAGTCTCGAAAATATTTTGCATGAATCGCTAAAGTTTACGCACCCCCCCCCGAAAATATAAGTGGAGAAAGTAATAATTTCATAGGCACTTCGCTTTCTACATAGTGACCTTTCAATAGAAAGTGTGTTGGGTCCATCTTGCTTAAATCAGTAGATTGTGGAGTGCAATTTATTTATCCATATTCATGAAGGAGGCAAAAGTTTACCCAAAGTTTTCAAGCGCAATGTAACTTTGTATCGTTTTTAGAGACATTCAATATCCTGTTAGGACTTCAAGTGTGTTGGGTCCGTCTCGCGTAAACAGTGTAGTGAATGCGAATTTTATCAACTTATCTTATTAAGGGGTGTGATGCCCAATTTAGCGCAATGTAACGGGATACTCTCGCTTACAAATTGTGAGACGTGTCCTTCGAGCTTCATCATGGAAAAATTTTATGACAAGGAGGTATTGATTTATGATGAAGAAAAAATTATTTAGCATTCTGGCCCTGACCTCATTGCTTGTGGTTGCCTTTTCGGCTTCGGCTTCGGCTACAACGTATTGGGCGACAGTAACTAAATCGGAATTGGTGAATGAGAATGGAAGTAGTTTTACGGATTCCGATAAAACAATTAAATTGTTGTCTGGGAAAGCCACGTT
>CAJOGG010000070.1 GCA_905234205.1 uncultured Synergistales bacterium
CTAGTTGATAGGATACGAGCACCTCCACCAGCACATTACTGCTTTAACCTTTCGGCCTATGGGGTATTAGCATTCGTTTCCAAATGTTGTCCCCCTCTGATGGACAGCTTCTCATATATTACTCACCAGTCCGCTACTCCGTATCCCCTTCCATGTCTCCACTTCCGGGAACCGTCGTTCAACTTGCATGTGTTACGCACGCCGCCAGCGTTTATCCTGAGCCAGGATCAAACTCTCAGTAAAAACTTTGATTCATTTAATTTATTTCCTAGCTTTAGTACTTCGCTCAATCTTACACGCTGTATTCAATTGTCAATTAACCTTTTGCTTCATCGCTGCTCGTTTATCTCGCAACGACAAGAGAGAATTATACACGTCTTTTTTTAAATTGCAAGCCCAAATTTTTATTTATTGCAATAAACTCAAAACCGATTGTGGTAACTGATTTGTTTGAGCCAGCATTGATATTCCTGACTGATTCAGAATCCTAAATTTCACGAAATTCATTATAACTTTCGCCATATCAGTATCGAGAATTCTGCTTCTAGCAGTAGTTAAATTAACGCTCGCTATTGTCAAATTTTCTATGTTATCTTCGAGTGCATTTTCATAGGTTCCAATTTTTGCTCGTTGCAAAGAAAGTTTATTAATGGCAATATCTAAACTTCCTAGTGCGCGTGATGTGGTTTTGCTAGTAAGAACATTAACGTTTGAAATTCCAAGTGTTTGACTCGAAATGTCTGATATGTTTACAGTAAAATCCTCGCCTTTATTTACGCCGATTTGGAAGGTTATAGCATTGTCCTTCAAATGAAGCATGGCTGTATATCCTTCGTTAGCGGAGTGTATGAAGCGTTTTGTCTCTTCATCCCATTTCACAGAAATACCTGCCATAGAATTGATCTCTATATCAACTTTAGGAGGAATTATGCTTGGAAATTTTGCCTCAGAAGTTTTTACTCCATTAATGACATTAATTCCTGAATGAGCATCATAAATTGAAGCTGTAAATATTGTCTCTTTCGATTCTTGTATAGTGTTGAAACCCAAAACGTTTAACAGATCTTCATTGCCAGAGAAATACAATTCACCGATTTTTCCCGGTATTACTGAGCGTATGAGCATCGTAGATTTTGCGTTATAGCTTTCTTTTTCCACGGTAATCCCTTCTGATACGTCTTCAGTTTCTTCTGTGTTGTCTTCTTTAGACTCATCAATAACCATTTCCTTAGTCTTGACGGATTCTGAAGTATTTGGCGTACCATCGGCCATAGAACAAAATTTGAATGGAGGTGCGGTGTATTGTCCTTGGCCCAAGTCATTTGCTATAGCGTTGTTGATTTTTTCTGCTATGTCATAAATTGTGTCCGTACCGAATAGTGTAATATCTGCACTTTGCCCATCACCTTGGATTATTGTTACTGTTTGAGGATTCTCGAGAAGAAATGCACCGTCGGAGTTATAGAAAGCTGAAGTCTCTGCGAGTGTTATTTTATTAGCACTCAGATTCTCGGTAACTCGAATTTCTGTCTCTGTAATTGGCTCTTTTTCCTTATACGTGGGAAGGTCAGGTATAGTACGCGCAGGACTAATTGGAATATTGGTATAGGTTACAACACTGCTATCAATACCTTGGCCAGAACCAATAGATTCAGTTTCACCAGTTTCAATGTATCCTCTCGCAGTTATTGAAGGGGTTGGATTATTATTTATTTGTATATTGCCACCGCTCATAAGACCTCCTCCACCTATTCCTGCACCTTGGCTATAAGCACCACTTGCGTTTCCTCCAGTTGCCTGAATATTTCCTCCTGTTATGACTATGGAAGAATTATTTGAGGGTAGTGGATTTACTGTTGAGCTTCCTGCGCCTGTTCCAATTCCAGCTGCACCTACCCCTCCCTTTGCTGTAACATTACCACCCTCTATGGTTATGGTGTTATATAAACCTGGAGTACCTCCGCCTGAACTTCCTCCACCAATGCCTGCCGCATTACTTCCTCCAGTCGCTATAATTGTTCCGCCCTTAATTGTTATATTGCCACAATTTCTGTCAACGCTGGTAGTTCCACTACACGCCCCACCTATACCAGCCGCATGTGCAGCACCTATTGCGTTTAACGTACCGGAAGTCTCAAAATCACCCTCTGCACTACTGATTGTAAGGTTGGATTTATTTGAAGTTTGAATTCCTGCTCCGTGATATGGTCCTATACATCGAAGTGTGTTATTACCCTTCAGATATAAGTCAACAGTAGCTCCTGACATGTTGAGAGCAGCGTCATTTGATTGAATGTTGACGTTTTCTAGAAATATAGTGGCGCTTACTCCGGGGCTTACAACAATTTTGTTATTGGTTACTGTACCATTTCCAACGATGTTAAATTTTCCGTTACCAGTAATCGTAAGTACACCTTCGCTAAGTTTCCAGCCGTCTCCAGAAACTTCACTCTCGGCATCTAAGACCTCATTGATATTAATCTCGTAGGGTATTGGATCAGTGTAACCTATAATATTCTCAACGGTTTTAGTCGTTGTAACGACTTCTTCATAGCCAACATCAAATAAGGCGCTTTTTTGTACTTGAGCTTGGCCTGGCTCTGCCGTAACTTCGACTCTATAATTTCACTCCGAGCTGATTTTTTGGCCAAATCGATCCGTGTACGTTAAGCCTCCATTGGTATCCGCTTTCACATTGGAATCAGAACTTGACCATGTGGCGCCAGAACTTCCATCGAGAATGCGTCTATCATTAAATTCTGTAGTATCGGCGATATTATCAATATGTTGCTTAAGCTCATTAATTTCAAGTTGTATGGATTGTCGATCGTTTGAAGTTAAAGAATCATTTGAGGCTTGTAAAATCAGTTCCCGTATACGTTGGAGTATTGAATTTGTTTCGCTCATTGCACTTTCAGCAATCTGTAGTAGTGATATTCCCTCTTGTGAATTTTTTAGTGCAGTATCTAGCCCAGAAATTTGTGTACGCATCTTTTCACTAACAGCGAGGCCCGCAGCATCATCTGAAGCAGAATTTATACGCAGTCCTGTTGAAAGTTGTTCTGTTGATTTTTCTAGTTTCCTGTTAATTTGATTGAGTGAAGTATAAGCAGTTAATGAGGCGATATTATTAGCTATTATCATAATGCCTCACCTAGCTCATATAGGAAACAAGCAAAAACTAGAGGCACTACTTATAAAAGATAGCACCCTAAAAATTCGGCAATGATATATATTCATGAAAACACTACGACCTCCTGCAATTATGTTATGTATTAATATTTTCGAAGGTCGTAATGTAGATCTTTACTTCAGTAGATTTAATACTGACCTTGTCGTTTGGTTTGCTTGTGCTAGCATTGCACTACCTGATTGATTCAAAACTTGCCATTTTATTAGCTCAAGTGCTGCTTTCGACATATCAACGTCACGGATTCGACTTTCTGATAAAGCTAAATTCTCACCCGTTATTGTGAGACTCTCAATAGTATGTTCAAGAGCGTTTTGGTAGCCTCCAATCTTTGAACGCTGCGAAGAAACTTTCTTAATCGCATTGTCAAGAATCGTTATTGACTTCGAAGCCCTGTCGTGTGTCGTTAGATTTATCCCATCAATTCCCAAGCCTGAACAACTCATATCGCCTATATCAAGTTGAAGCTCGTCGCCCTCGTTTGAGCCAGTCTGAAATCTAATATTATTTCTCACAACATGAAGATTTGTAGTGTAAGCTTTTTGCTTAGGTATGAGAATAAAATTCTTGTCTGACTCGCTCCAATTAGCAACAACCCCGGCCATTGGATCAAATTCAACGTCGATATTCTTATCAATAACTCCCTGCAGAACGTTACCACTCGTTTTTACATTGCTTGCAATAACCGTTCCGCTATGAGCATCATACACAGAGACATTATAAGAACCCTCGCGAGATCCCTGAACTGTGTTAAAGCCCAGCTTGTCAATGAGTTCACCATAAGAGCTTGAGAAAGTTAATTCGCCGTCCGTCCCTGGAATGAGTGAACGAATCAAGAATGTACCTTCTACAGTTTCAATTCCCGATTGATCAGTAACATTTTCGACGAATGAGACAAATTTATTAGCATCTCCACCAGCTACACAGCGTCCTTGATCCAACCCGATGGAAATTGCATCATTGAGTTTGCACTTGAGGTCGTTCAAAGTGTCATAAGCATCAAGAGTTATTGTTGCCTTTTTGCCGTCGTTCTGGCTAATAGTGATAGTTTGAGCTTCTTCGAGCATAAATACACCTGATTTAGTCCAGAATTGTTCAAGGTCTCGCAGTTTTGTTGCACCGTCCGCAACTTTTCCAACGTAATTAGAATCAAATGAAGCAAGCGTTATTTCCTCTTCACGTTCATCGTCAGGTTCTTCGGGAGGTTCTGGGAAATTCTTTGCTGCTTGGCCGAATTTGTCGTTTATGGTCATATTTAATTCACCTTCAATTACTCGTCCATTATCGCTATTGAGATAATAATTTCTGAAGAGTAATACACGGTTCGAAACCGCGTCGGAGTTTACATTGAAATACAGCGTAGAATTATCGTAAGTTATTCCGTCATCCTTCTCGTTCCAAATTGAAGGCCATGTTTTGTCCTGTGTGCCCTCAATGTACAGTGAAGTATCAACTGGAGTACTTGAAGTCCCATTACCGCTAACGTTGTACACAAATTTATTACCAATCTCGAACAATTCAGGGTCAAGAGTAAGTGAGAAGTTTCCGTCCGCTTCACCTAATAATGAGCCTAATTTCACGGTGTTGTTTGCTGTCGAAAATACGATCTTCTCATCAGAATAACGACTGGGAGTTCCGTCTGCACTCAAAACATTTGAACGCGCTGAAAGTGTTATAGTGCTATCTCCCGTAATAGGATCTACTGCGCTGGCGACAACCTCAAATAATATGCTGGCGTTGTTCTGTGTCTTGTTGTTGACTTGTGCTTCCAGAGAGCTGACAGCTTTATCGTTTCCATAAAAGCCTGTAAGAGTCGTTATGGCTGAAGTAGGGTGAGAATACTCTTCCTCAACATCAAAAGTATTATCTGCAATTTGCGTAGCTGCTTCACCTTCCGCTGTTATATTCACAATTGAGAACGATACAGAATAACTAGCTCCCGTAGCTTTCAATGAGAAATCTTCACCACTCCCCGAATACTCTGACTCAACAAGGAATGAATCGCCGTTAACAGTAACTGTTCGTAAACCTACTTCGTCTGCTATTAACTTTGCAATATCTTCCTCGCTTGTGCCTGATGAAACCTCTATTGTGAGAAAGTCTCTGTAATAGCCGCTGTTATGATGGGCTCTAATTGAAAATTTCTCGATGTTCTCGCTGGTGTTCCCCTTGGTTACTGTACCATTGTATTTAGTGTCGTAAGTTGTTTTTGCTGTGTTTGATGATGTTGGAAACAATGTAACGCCATCTATGGACGTTGAGATCGTGTATACAGTTTCATCACCTGCCGTAGCTGTAAGTCTATAATAAGCACTATCGCCGCTAGTAACAGTTTCGCCTTTGACAGTTACCTCTTTACCGCCAACTGTAATCCTTTGATTAACTTCACGAATTGCCTTCGCTATAGCGTTCTGATCGGAGCCAGCCGAAATCGAAAGTGGAATCGTATTCGTATTAATACCATTTTGAATCGTTATACTCAATGTTTTTGCTGAATCTATAGTGATATCTTCAACCTTACCCGTTAACTCCGTCGTCTTGACTGTATTATTATATTCTCGTGTAAGTGGGGAAATTTCGAGTGTAGCTCCAGGTTTCGTGATAAATGATATATCCGACAGAGTGCCTTCTTGTGATGTAGTTGACACTATACAATTTCCATCATCGTCAATATCAGCCGTTAATTCGAAATTCACTGCTCCAGAACCGCTGTTATTAGTTGCCATTGTTATAGTTCTGTTATTAAGAAGAGCTTTCACACGTTCAGCCACGGACGTTTCATCGACATCAGTTTTCTGTATAGTGGTGCGATAATAATATTTACCGTCAACAGATGAGACGCTTGAATCATAACTAGGCATAGAATAATAGTAAGGCCATGATACTTCATTACCTGATGAGTTTTTACCAGTTAGCCTAATATAAAGAGTCTCTGTAGTATCGCTATCATTAGCATGTTTGATTTTAACGGTAGCTGAAGATTTGAATGTTACTTCTGATTCTCCTCCGCCTGCCTTTGTAGCAGTTACATGATAATTTCCTGCAGGCATGTTTTCGATAGATACATTTCCAATTCCGCTAGCTGCATTAAATTGTCCGTTTGTGATAACATTCTTGTGTTTTACCTTGAAGATTGTTGACTTCTGAACTTGTGCTGCTCCTGGTTCTGCCTTGATCTCAATTCGATAATTGCCCTCGGCCTCAATCGCTCCCCTGATATAGCCTTTTGTTGTCGTGTCAGTTGATGCACACATTCCGCAACAGCTCCCGTCAAGAAGTCTTAGCGTATTAAATTGCGTAGTGTTTGCGATTTTGTCGATATTAGACTTCAGTTGTTCAATCTCCATTTGAATGAAATTTCGATCCTGTGAAGTCAAAGTGTCGTTAGCTGCTTCTACTGCAAGTTCACGCATTCTCTGAAGCATTGAGTTTGTCTCGCCGAGTGCTCCTTCAGCAGTCTGTAAAAGTGATATTCCGTCCTGAGCATTGCTGATGGCTCTTGTAAGGCCTGTCGATTGTGTGCCTAAAGCTTCACTAATTGCTAAACCGGCTGCATCATCGGCTGCTGAATTGATTCGGAGTCCTGTTGAAAGTTGCTTGATTGATTGTTCTAGTTTGTTTGTGGTCTTGTTGAAAGAATTGAAAGCAGTAAAAGCTGCTAAGTTATTAGATAGCCTCATAATGTGCCTCCAATTTTACAGAAGGCAAAACAAAAAGAATACAACTCTTCATATTTACTACTATATGAAGAAGTCGCACCCCCCCCCGCGAATATTTTT
>CAJOGG010000071.1 GCA_905234205.1 uncultured Synergistales bacterium
CAATAGTCAAAGTGTAAGAAACTACAACCGTTCCTTTTGTTGCCGCAGCTTGAACAGAAGCATTAGATACCGTAACGTTGGAAAGGCTCACGGAAAGATCCGACACTATCACGTCTACATCGTTACCATCTGAATCTTTTGCTGTACCTGTTCCTGTGGCACCCGTAGGACTCTCAAATGTTTTGTTGTTTAACGCTTCGACATCAGGATTTTCTCCGCCGCTGTTGCTAAGTGATGTACGATCACTACCGCCACAGCCTCCTGCAAGGACACAGAACGCTGCGAAAAGCAACAAGATTAAAAAGAAGTTAAAATGGGGGGGGGTAAACCTTAATCTCAAAATAAACACCTCTCGTAAAATTATTTTCTTACATGGGTATGCTACACCTTACTTGAAAAAATTCAATTAAAAACTTTTGGGTTATAGCTAAAATAGTTGACAAGCCCCGCAAAATCGCTGCAAGGTTTATAATTGCTAACAGGACTTGGCCATTCAGAATGACATCAACACTTCGTCCGGCCATGAAGAAAATTATAAATCGCGTTCAAAGGAGATAGAAAATTTTATGGGAGTATTGAAGCATTATAGAGAGCTATTACCAATCACAGACGCAACACCAAACGTAAATCTTGAAGAAGGTTCAACGCCGTTAATCTATTTGCCGCGAGTTAGTGAGAGACTCGGAATAAGGCTTTACGGAAAATTTGAGGGCTGTAACCCGTCAGGCTCGTTCAAAGATCGTGGAATGGTCTTAGCGGTGGCCAAGGCTCTTGAAGAAGGTAAGCGCGCCATTATCTGTGCATCAACAGGTAACACTTCAGCGTCAGCAGCAGCTTATGCGGCCTCACAGGGCATTCCTTGTTTCGTGTTGTTACCGGCCGGAAAAGTTGCGCTTGGAAAATTGGCACAAGCTTTGATGTACGGAGCAAAAGTTATCGCAGTGAAAGGTAATTTTGACAGGGCTTTAGAGCTTGCCGGCTGTGCTATGGTCAACTCCGTCAACCCTTATAGATTAATCGGGCAACGTTCAGGAGCTTGGGAGATCTGCGACGTATTGGGAAAGGCTCCGGATTGGCACGCTATACCCGTCGGAAATGCTGGCAACATTAGCGCGTATTGGGCTGGCTATAACGAATATCACAAGCTCGGAAAAATCAACAAGCTTCCTCGTATGATGGGCTTCCAGGCTGAAGGGGCTGCACCGCTCGTAACTAATAAACCTTGCCCGAACCCCGAAACTATAGCGACGGCAATACGAATCGGTAATCCAGTCAGCGCACACTTGGCCCGCGCCGCTGTAAGTGAATCAAATGGCGAGTTCAATTCCGTGACCGATGAAGAGATTCTCAACGCTCAAAAGATTCTTGCTTCAGAAGGAGGAGTTTTCGCAGAGCCAGCCTCATGTGCCCCGTTAGCAGGGTTAATCAAGCTCAAGTGGTTAGAAAAATTGCCAGAGGGCATAACAGTAACAATGATTCTCACGGGAAACGGTCTTAAGGATCCTGATACAGCTATGTCTCAAGTTGGTAAGCCGATTGAGATTAATGACACGCTTGAAGATTTAATGAGAGTGTTGGAATGCCGTTAATACAGTTAAAAGTCCCCGCAACTACCGCGAATTTAGGTTCAGGCTTTGACACGTTGGGAATGGCTTTGAGCCTCTACAACATTTTCACAGTTACAGAGCTTTTACCGGAGGGCGAATACACTTGCAAAATTTCTGGTGAAGGCGTTGACGAATTGAAAGACGCTCGCAAGAACATGTTAGTAACGAGCTACATTAAGGCTTGTGAAGAATGGGGAGTGCCTGTGAAAGGGTTTGCCTTTGAGAGCTGCAACGCTGTACCGTTAAACCGAGGCTTGGGAAGTTCATCAACTGCTGTGGTAGCTGGAGTAGTTATCGCGAATATCTTGGCCGGCGAAAAATTTTCTGAAGCTGAATTACTGCGCGTAATGACGAAAATCGAAGGCCACCCCGATAATGTTGTGCCGTGTTACATTGGCGGAATGACAGTATCATGTTGGGACGGTGAAAGCTTACGTTATGTCAGACTCCCCGCTCTGCCTGAAGACTTGAACGTTATAGCCGCTGTGCCGGATTTTGAAGTTCACACCGAGGACGCAAGAAAGATTTTGCCTGAAAGTGTTCCGTTTCGTGATGCGGTGTTCAATGTGAGTCACGCTAGCATATTATGCGCGGCTTGGGCAATGGGACGCTGGGATTTATTGCGGGTAGGAATGGAAGATAGACTTCACCAACCACATAGAGCAAAATTATTTCCTGGTACAACTGGCGAAAAGTTTTTGAGCGAGATAGCCAACCACCCTGACTGTATAGCGACTGCAATTTCTGGATCAGGGCCGACAATGATAGCGATAGTTCACGGTAAAGCCGGAGGATTATCTCGTGCAATGTGCAAAATCTTCACGGACGGCGGAGCCGCTTCACACTTCTTTGTGCTAAATTGTGCTTCGTCAGGAACTGTAGCAGAGTAAACACGAACAAAAAATCCCCCTTTGAGCGAGGGGGACTCGTTTCTAGTTATTTTCCTGATTCGCCGGCTTCAAACATTTTATTCACGCCATTCAAATACGCCTGCAATGACGCTTCTACAATGTCCGTGCTGATTCCGGAGCCTGTATACGTTTCGCCGCTAGCAGTGCTGGAGATTTTCACGACCGCTTCCCCGATCGAGTCCTCGCCTTCTGTTACTGCTCTTACGCTGAAATCTTCAAGCCTTGCATCAATCCCGAGCATTTTGTTCACAGCCTTGAAGGCCGCATCAAGTGGCCCCGCTCCATATTCAACGTCCTCCATGATTTTATCTTCACGCTTGATTTTCACGTATGAGATTTTCGGAATGTCGCTACCTGAAGTTATTGAGTGGCTCACAAGCTGACACATTGGTGCAGTATTCTCTGACTCTGTGCGAGTGATTCGTGAGCGGTGTAATGTCAACGCCTCTAAATCTGAACTCGTGATAACTTTTTTAGCGTCGGCCAGCTTCTTGAATCTCGTGAAGATGTCTTCAAGTTCCTCATCGGGAATTTCGTAGCCCATTGACTCGAGTCTTTCGCGTAAAGCGTGTTTGCCCGAATGTTTACCAAGCACTAAAGCTCTATGAGGTATTCCGATCTCGTCTGGATCCATGATTTCGTAGGTCTGTGCATTCGTTATCATTCCGTGCTGATGGATTCCTGCTTCATGTGCAAAGGCGTTTGCTCCCACTATAGGCTTCGTCGGGGCAATTGGGACTCCGGTTATGTTGCTAAGCAGACGGCTTGATTTATAAATCTCGCGCGTGTTGATATTCGTATCAGCGTCGTAAAAATCTCGTCTCGTTCTCAACGCCATTACGATCTCTTCAAGGCTTGCGTTTCCTGCGCGTTCTCCAATTCCGTTTACTGTACACTCTACTTGAGTAGCTCCAGCTTTTACACATGCCAGCGAGTTCGCTACTCCCATTCCCAAATCATTATGGCAATGAACAGAAATATCTACGCTTTCGATTCCTTCAACGTGTTCGCGCAGATAATTTATAAGCTCTCCCATTTCCTGCGGAGTCGAATAGCCAACTGTATCAGGTACGTTGATCGTAGTTGCTCCGGCGGCGATTGCGTTACTAAAAGCCTTGGCCAAGAACTCACGGTCAGACCTTGACGCGTCTTCAGCGGAAAATTCTATATCAGCACATTTTGATTTCGCGTAACTTGTCATTTCTGTGATCGTCTGCAAAACTTGTTCGGGGGTCATGCGCAATTTATATTTCATGTGTACATCACTAGTAGCTATGAAAACGTGAATGCGGGGTTTCTTTGCGTCCTTCACTGCGTCCCAAGCTGCGTCAATGTCGATTTTGTTGCAACGGGCTAAACTCGCGATCGTGCAATTCGGGGCTGATTGTGCGATTGCCTGAATGCTCTTGAAGTCCATTGGTGAAGCTATTGCGAATCCAGCCTCGATAATATCCACTCCCAACTTCTCAAGCTGACGAGCCATTACGATTTTCTCGCTTAAGTTCATGCTGCAACCTGGTGATTGTTCTCCGTCGCGTAACGTTGTGTCAAAAATTTTCACTCTGTTCATAAAGTTATTGCCTCCTCATAATAAAACCGGGACCCGATTCTTATTCATCAGATCCCGGCGTTGATTCCTGTTGTTAATCTTAATGCGCGTACTATACTGACGCACTCCGGAGACCCGCAGTACTCGTTAATAGTAGTGCTAGTGATAGTGCATTTATGTTAATCATACTTACGGATTCCCCCTTCTTAATCGTCTAAATTTTCAAAGCGCGAATATTTTACATGCAACTATAATTTGTGTCAAAAAATTTATCGTGGAGATTTACGACGACTCTTTGGCAAAACGTCCGGGGAAGTCTCGTCCCATACCGTGTAGAATCCGTACTCGTCAGCTTCACTTCCTGTGCCCAAAAAATCTAGTACAGCTTGGCCGATCGTTTGAGTGCTGCGTAATTGAGTCTTGCTCACGCCTTCAAAATCAAGTTTGCCGATCGTGTTCTCGTCAGTGCCCGCGTAAGTTACCCATGTACGCTTTGAACCGGGGGCTATCACGTACAAAGGAGCAATGGAGATTTTTGCGAGCCTCGTAACTCCTTCATCGTCCTTCACAAATTCAGCGGCTAATATGCAAGTTCTTTCGCGCGGTAAAGTTCTCTGGAATGATACGAAATTTCCCAACGACCATGCTATGGCCTTGACGCTGTTATCTTCGCTGCTGACTCTAATTTCAATCGGCTGTAACACATGCGGGTGAGTGCCTATGATTAAATCAGCTCCGTTGTTGAAAGTTATATCGGCTGCATTTTTTTGGTGAATGCTTGGTGAAAATTGATACTCATTGCCCCAATGAAAACACGCGATAATTATGTCCGGGCTTAATGCTCTTGCTCGTGTTAGGCTCTGTGTTAAATCGGCTTCGTTGATTACATTCAAGTGAACGTCGTTTGATTTTGGCCATAAGTTGCTCCCGTAAGAGTGATTTATGAAAGCTGCTTTGATCCCGTTGTTTTCAAGCATGATCGAATCGTTTGATACAACGTCCCCGACTCCTAATCCGATCCATTTTAAGTCCGCCGAGTCTAATACTTCAGTTGTACGTCGTGCGCCGGCAGCTCCTCGGTCAAAAATGTGATTGTTAGCAAGTGTCAATAAGTCAACGTCTAAATCTTTAAGCGAGTAAGTAAGAGAGTCAGGAGTATTGAACATGGGATAACCAGAATAATTTAATTTCTTAGCCGTGCCCGCAAAAACTGTTTCGAGATTTCCAACCAAGAACTCATTTTCAAGAAGGGGTTTCACGCGCTTAAACTGTGGGGAAAAATCAAATGAGCCAGACTTATTTCGTGCCGCGTCAAGTTGTTGTTGGTGGGCCATAATATCACCTATGAATAAGAATCTCGCACGAGTCTCCGCTCCTGTTTTATTAGAGTCCGTAGAAAACATTAACAATAACAAACACAACAAAAATTTTCGCATCGAATACACCTCCAAATAAATTTTCCCATAAAACTTTCAAGCCTTCCACAAAAAACATGATAAACAATATTTCACTATTTGAGATAAATTGACAAAATAGTTTATTAACCTGTACAATACGCGGGCATTAAATTTTAGGAGCAATGAGAATTTATGACAATGACAAAAATTTTTATCGATGGCAGTGCAGGGACAACAGGTTTACAGATTCACGAGCGCTTAAAGATTCGTAAGGACATTGAGCTACTGACGATTGACGACGATAAACGCAAGGACAATGACGCTAGGTGCAAATTATTTAACGAGGCCGATATAGTTTTCTTGTGTTTGCCGGACGCTGCGGCGATTGAAGCAGTGAGTCTCATTGATAATAATCATACCGTTGTGATTGATACGTCTACTGCTCACAGAGTCTCTGAAGGTTGGGCGTATGGTATGCCGGAATTAACAGGAGCGCGCGAACTCATTAAAGCCTCAAAGAGAATCGCTAACCCTGGTTGTCATGCAAGCGGCTTTGTTGCCCTAGTTGCTCCGTTGGTTGAGAATGGAATTATAAGTCCTGACACAAAATTAACTTGCTTCTCATTAACAGGTTATTCAGGCGGCGGGAAAAAAATGATCGTTGAATACGAGAGAGAAAACAGAAATATTTTACTCAATGCTCCACGACAATACGGCCTCTCACAAACTCACAAGCATATTCCCGAAATGATGAAAGTATGCAAATTGAATCATGCGCCAGTGTTTTGTCCGATCGTTGCGGATTATTATTCAGGCATGGAAGTCAGCGTGCCTCTTCACAGAAGCGATATTAACGCCGGACTTGAAGCTATACGGGAAATTTACAAACACTATTACATAGCCGGAGTTATTCGTTATGTTGAGAATGACGACGAGAACGGATTCTTATCGGCGGGAAAATTTTCAGGGCTTGATAAGATGGATATAAACGTATCGGGCAGTGACGAGCGAATTTTACTCACAGCACGTTTCGATAATCTAGGCAAAGGAGCATCAGGCGCAGCTGTTCAGAACATGAATCTAGTTATGGGTGTAAATGAATTTGAAGGTTTGAATCTATAAACAGGAAAGGAAAGATCACATGAGCTTTAACGAAATAATAGGCGGTGTGTGTGCGCCCAAGGGCTTTAAGGCGTCGGGCATTCACTGCGGAATACGTAAGAATAGGACGAAAAACGATCTTGCGTTAATTTATAGTGAAGTACCAGCTTCATCAGCGGCAGTCTACACTACAAATCTTGTTAAAGGCGCGCCACTTACTGTCACGAAAAATAATCTTGCCTCATCGGGTGGAATTGCTCAAGCAGTTATCTGCAACAGTGGAAACGCTAACACATGTAACGCTAACGGAGTCGAAATTGCTCAAGCTATGTGTGAATTAACGGGCCAAGCTCTAAATATTAAGCCGGAAAATGTTTTAGTGGGATCAACTGGCGTTATCGGTCAGCCTCTTGACATTGAGCCAATAAAAAACGGAATCCCAGAACTTGTTAGCAAACTCACAAGCGATTTTTCTGGTAGCAACTTGGCCTGCGAAGGAATAATGACAACTGACACTGTGAAGAAAGAAGTTGCGGTTGAGTTCGATTTAGGCGGTAAATCATGCAAGATCGGAGCTATTGCCAAAGGAAGCGGAATGATTCACCCGAATATGGCTACAATGTTGATATTTATAACTACAGACGCGGCTATCTCGTCGGAATATTTACAGGCGGCACTCTCTGAAAACGTTCAGGACACTTTCAACATGATAAGCATTGATGGCGATACTTCCACTAACGATATGACAGTGATACTTGCTAATGGAATGGCTAGCAACGCAAAAATTACATCACGTGACGAAAATTTTGAAGTGTTCAAATCGGCTTTGAAGTTCATCAGCGTGAAATTATGCAGAATGCTTGCAGGTGATGGCGAGGGCGCTACGAAATTACTTGAGTGTCACGTAACAGGAGCTAACGATATTCCGACGGCCAAAACTGTAGCAAAGAGCGTTATATGTTCGAGCTTGTTCAAGGCGGCAATGTTCGGAGCTGATGCAAACTGGGGAAGGGTTCTATGTGCAATAGGTTACAGCGGCGCAAAAGTTGACGTAACGAAAATTGATGTTGCGTTTGAGAGTGAAGCCGGAAAAATTGACGTATGCAAGGACGGAGCAGGAATTGATTTCTCTGAAGAGGTCGCGAAAAATATTTTACTCAAACCTGAAATCAACATACTAATCTCACTCAACAGCGGCAATAACGAAGCTACAGCTTGGGGCTGCGACTTAACATATGACTATGTGAAAATCAACGGGGATTACAGGACTTAAAACGCGCTGAAGTTCTCGTGCAGGCTCTACCGTACATACAGAAATACACCGGCCGTACTGTCGTAATAAAGTATGGTGGAAACGCTATGACTAACCCAACATTAAAGCAGCAAGTTATGGAAGATATAGTGTTACTTCAGCTTGTGGGCGTGAAGGTCGTGTTAGTTCATGGTGGCGGGCCCGAAATAAACGACATGATGAATCGTTTGGGCAAGAAACCTGAATTTGTTGACGGCTTACGAGTTACTGACCTAGAAACGGTTGAAATAGTGCAAATGATCTTGGCCGGAAAGATTAATAAATCGCTGGTGGGATTACTCGAACAAAAGGGCGGGCGTGCTGTTGGACTCTCTGGAATTGACGATAGATTGATTGAGGCTACTTGCAAGAATCCTGCGTTAGGTTTTGTAGGTGAAGTAACGAAAATCAACACTGCGATAATAACTGACTTGCTTGAACGTCATTATATCCCCGTAATCTCAACTGTAGGGAGCGGGGCAAACGGTGAAGTCTATAACATCAACGGCGACATAGCGGCCTCTTGTATAGCCGGAGCATTGAGAGCAGAACGCCTTATAATTTTGACTGACATTGCGGGAATTTTGCGCGACCCTTCTGACATTTCAACTCTTATTCCAGAAATTACAGTTGATGAAGCGGAAAGACTCAAGGCTGAAGGAGTTATATCGGGCGGAATGATCCCCAAGGCTGATTGTTGCATACGGGCTATTAATGAGGGAGTCAGAAAAGTTATAATCATGGACGGAAGAATTTCACACTCAATCTTGATGGAACTCTTCACGGACGAAGGAGCAGGCACAATGTTTTTGAAGGGAGAGAAATTATAGCTTATGAATATATTTGAGGAAGACAAAGAATTTATAGCGGGCACGTACAAAAGATTTCCGGTTGCGATAGTTTCTGGTAAAGGGTCATTGTTGACTGACGAGGCCGGGAAAAATTATATCGACATGGGAACGGGAATAGCCGTTAATTCATTCGGGGCTGCTGATGAGAAATGGCAAGAGGCAGTTATTGAACAAATTAAAAAAGTCCAACACACAAGCAATCTCTATTACTCTGAACCGTGCGCGAAACTTGCTCACATGTTATGCGATAGAACGGGAATGAAGAAAGTGTTCTTCTCAAACTCTGGAGCAGAAGCCAATGAATGTGCGTTCAAGGTTGCCCGTAAATATGCTGCCGACAAGAAAGGCCCGGAGTACTTCAACATTATCACGCTTGTTAATAGCTTTCACGGAAGGACTTTGACTTGTTTATCAGC
>CAJOGG010000072.1 GCA_905234205.1 uncultured Synergistales bacterium
GTCTTGAACACAGGGTGAACTCGTGAGCCATATTGCAACACCACTGTACCATTTACGGGCCACGCTAGAGTCTTCACACTGGAACTTGAACTTGTTGAAGCTGATTTTGCGGTTGACGTAGATTTCGCTGAAGTTGATTTTGTGCTTGTGGATTTTGCGGCTGATGCTTTCTTTTTCATCAACGAATTAATTTTGCTGCCTACAGCTTTTTGCGCGTTCTCAAGTTCTTTTGCGGCTTGCTCGGCTTTCTTTTGTTCACTCTGTACGTTCTTCAATAATGAGTCGGTCTTCTTGCTTGTCGAGTCATATTCAGCGCGTTTCTTTTTGAGTTCATCTGTCTGCTTCTCCAATTTTGATCTATCGGCCTGAATCTTTTCCCGCGATTGAACCAATTCACGCTCTTGTCGTGACAACTCCTCGAACATTTCCTGATCCTGTCGTGCGAATCGCCTCAACATGTAAGCAGTATTTACGGCATCATGCGGGCCTTGTGCGTTTAGAATCAAGCTTAAGCCGTTTTCCTGTGGAGTATATTTGTAAAGGTCGAGCAATCTCCCTCGCAATGAACTCAAAATTATTCCCATTGACGCATTAATTCTAGCTATGTTCTCATTCAGACTCGTTACAGAACTTTGAAGCCTCGCGCTTTCCTTCTCAAGGTCATTCATCTTAGATTGTGAGGCGTTTGCGTCCTGCTTTAATCTCGATAATTGTCCCAGTAAAGTTTTAGATTGCTTAGATTTCTCTTTAGCTATTGCGTTATATTGCTGAATCTTCTTCTTCATGTCGCTTTGACTTTTCTTTTGTGATTTAATCTGGCTGTCAATACTTGCGGCATAAGCTTGGCTCAACCCTATAATGATAATTAATAAACACGCGAAAAATTTCTTCATTAAATTATTTCACCCCTTAACGCTTTAAGAATCTTATTGGATTTTCAGGTGTACCGAAAACTCTGACTTCAAAATGTAAATGATAGCCCGTTGTGTTTCCTGTTTTGCCTACTCTTGCAATAGTTGCGCCACTTTTGACAACTTGACCTTCTTTCACCAGGCTTGCTGATAAATGAGCATATAACGTTGAGAATCCTCGACCATGATCAAGAACTACAACGCGTCCATAACCTCGTAACCAACCGTCATAAATAACTTCACCGGCGGCAGGAGCTTTTACTGGAGTTCCATTAGGTGCAGCAATATCGATTCCTGAATGCAAAATCTTGCGTTTCAAGATAGGGTGTATACGATAGCCATAACCACTGGAAATTTTCCCGCGTACTGGCCAATCGAACATTGAACCTTTACCCGAAATGTAGCTACGATTTGAACGTTTTCTCTGTAACTCTTCGATCATTTTAGCGGCTTGCTTTTGAGCTTCTTCGGCTTCCTTGGCGGCTTTCTCTGCTAGAGCTTTCTGGCGTTGTATGGAGCTGATGAATTTATTTGTCTCCTTGATGCTGGCTTTGTATTTGTCGCGTTGAGTCTGAACAGCTTCGGTTTTCTCTTTGAGTCTTGTTTGCTGGTCGTCCATGGTTATACGTGATAAGTCAAGATTTTGAACGCGTGCTTGTAACTGCGATAATATTGCCTCGTCCCGTTGCGTTACAAGTTTCAACAAGTGTGCAGTTTCCACTGCCTCAAACACACTACGAGAAGCAAACATCATTCTCATAGTTTCAGCCTCACCGTATTTGTACATGCGGAGTAAACGGCCCTTCATCTGCTCGGATAACTCGTCAATCTTTACTTGTTCGTCTTTAATATGTTCGTCAAGAATATCTATGTTCTCCTGAATCTTTTGATTCTGAAGTTCCAACACTGTAAGCTCCTGACGTGCGACGCTTTCATCTTGCTGAAGGGTATTAACTTTCGTCAACAACCCCTCAACTTTTGCGCCCATGTCTTTAATTTGCTTCCTGTATGTCTGGATTTGTTTGTTCAAGTCAGAACGTTTCTTTTCTTCCGCTGCTATCTGTGAATCAATGCTGCCTTTATTGGCTGAGGTCGTGGTTTTCTTTGCGGCTGATATTACAGGGGAAGGAATTAGGAGGAGTAAAAGGAAGACGAGCGCGAAATTTCTTCTGCTCATCATTCCGGCCTCGTTATAGAGTTAATGAATCTAGCTACAACAAGATAACTACATACCCAACCTAAAGTTGCTCCAAAGCCTGCGAGCAATGCACAAAATCTCAATATAACGTTTCGATCTGTCAATAAGCTAGAGTTCAGGAAAGGTAAGTTGCTCTGAATCAAAGTTATACCCGGAAAATATGCTACCATTATTCCAGCAGCAGCTATCACCGCTCCCAATAATGACAACAACGTACCTTCAAGTACAAACGGTGTAGCTATGTAAGCTCTTGTTGCTCCAACTAGATACATTATGCCTATCTCTTCACGCCTTGAGTAAAGCGAAATGTGTATGGTGTTATAGACAACCAACGCTGTAATTATTACGCTCAATACGAACATGATCAGCGCAACACGTGACGAAATTCTTGAAAGTGCAGAAATTCTCCTGACTACCATTCCAGCATAAACAACATCATCAACTTCGGGCATAGCGTTTAATTCTTCGACAAGCGGCTCAACGTCTTCAGCCCTGTGAACGTGAATCTCAAAGTTATACGGGATTGGATTGTCTCCCAACATTTCGAGCGCGCGAGATTGAGAGCCCATTTTCTCCTGCAACTTTGCTAATGAGTCCGAAGGGGAATAGATTTTCATTGCGTACACGTAATCAAGACTTTGAATCTTTTGGGCTATTGCGTCTATGTCAAGCGTGTTGTCCTTAACCAAATAAGCCTGAACTATCAATTCACTCTCAAGTCGTGACAATAAATTCTCTAGGTTCAACGAGAACAGCGTAGTTATTCCCAATATCCATAGCATTACGCCAGCGGTTATCAAAGTTAAAAGGCCAAGCACCCAATGATGAACAAGCAAGCGCCACATATCACGCAAAATATATTTCAACGTCGTCATCCTGAATAACTTCCTCCCTTCTCGTCACGAATCAAGGCTCCGTTTTCAAGCTCAATAACTCTTTGTCGCGAAGAATTAACTATGCTTTGATTGTGAGTTGACATAACCACAGTAACTCCTGCGGCATTTATGGCGAACAAAATTTTCATGACCTCGGCGGCTGTGTGAAAGTCAAGATTTCCAGTAGGCTCATCAGCTATAAACAGCGAAGGCGAATTTGCTAAAGCTCTAGCTATTGCGACTCTTTGTTGTTCTCCTCCTGATAATTGCGCGGGCCTCATTGCTCTTCTTCTCCATAAGCCGACCTGATTAATAACGTCTTTGGTACGTTCAGCTACAATTTTTTTCGGGACCGACATAGCTTCCATAACGAAGGCGATATTCTCATAAACTGTAAGGCTTGGGATTAGCTTGAAGTCCTGGGCAACGAGTCCAACATCACGACGATAATAAGGCACGTCAGCACGACGCATTTTTCTGAGGTTATTGCCTCCAACTGTTACGACTCCCATTGAGGGTAGTATCTCACGAGTTATCAAGCGAAGCAGGGTAGATTTTCCCGAACCTGTTTGACCGACGACGTATACAAATTCACCTTGTTCAATGTTGAGATTAATATCATATAAAGCCGTAATATCTGGCTCAAAAACTTTTGTTACTCCTGAAAAATTTATATCCATGCGTTTACTTAATCATCTCCCTTATATTTTGCTCGTTCTATAACAGCCTGTTGTGTCTCATACTCTCCCCACGCTGCGAGAATAATATCATGCACGGACAATTTTTTTATTGTTCTCATTTCGCCATAAAGCTCATGATTCAAATATACCCACGCTATAAACATTGTGTCCCTGACTCTTCCGAACTTTCCGAGAATTAGCCAGCCTGACATAGGATTATATACAAGCAAAGGTGAAGCGTGCTGCTGGGACATGCTTTTAATTTCAAGCCTAGTGAAATTGAGTTCTTCAAGTTCGTTGAGTATTGTCTCATCGGGATAATCGGAGAGCGAAAACCATATTTTCATTACGTGCTTTGGGTGCTGAAAAAGTTCAGGGCCTGCTTTCAACCATGCCTTCAATCTCCCTACTGATTCCATTTCACTTCTGGCTAAAGCAAATCTCAATGCCCAATAAGCGCGATACACAACACCGTCATTTTTCATAGCTTGGCCAAAAATTTTCTCGTCTATGAAGTCTAAATCCTCGCTGGCAAAAATTTCTCTATCCTTCATGAACGTACGCAGCATCAAAACAGTAGCAGAATGACGCCCCGGAGGTTCATTGAGCGAGAGCAATTCTTTACGCAAAGTATTTACAGTCCCTGCTGTCAATATAGTTGGCTGTGAGCCTTCGTTGATTAACGACAACATTTGATCTTCATACAAGAATACATTTTGCGGTACCGTGTCTTGTTTATCGCTAGCGCTGGCAAAAATCCATTTGTCGCTGCCTGTTCCTAATAGATATTTGTTGTGCGGAAGAAGTAACATTACGGACGGCTCTTCAGGCATATTTATTCCGTCGGGCTTATTGTCCGGTGGCAATTCTGCTAACGATCCATTGGACATTAATTCAAGCAGCAATTTTTCATCTCACCTCTCATAGTTTACAATCTTAACGCAATATATTATCACTAAGCAATAAGCCGTGTCTCAAACCGTTGATGCTAACTATACAGGATTTAGCGTTCAATAAATTCAGCACAGTGTATATTATGCAAGCACTTCCCAAAATAATATCCGCTCTAGAAGCCGGAAGCCCTATAATGTTTTCGCGCTCCTTTAGTGTAAGTGAAGCATACATGTTAATTTGTCTGGTTACGTCTTTGAGGGTCAATATACTTCCATGAAGTTTCGAGGGCATAAAATTTTCACAGGCAAATTTCACGCTCGCCATAGTTACGACTCCTCCGCCTACTCCGATTATTTGCGGGGAATTAGTATTGAAGTCGTTAATGTGATTCTCAAGCAACAAATTTTTCACGTACTCGATAGCTTCATCACAAGCGGCCTTCTTTATGGGTACATTGTGTTCATAAAAATAACGCTCCGAAAGATTGACTGCACCAATCGGAACGCTTACTATCTTGTTTACGTTACTATTTGAGCCCAATACAAATTCCGTGCTTCCGCCGCCTGAGTCAAACATTATTACGTCACCTGAAAGTTCAAATCCATCGACAGCACCAAGCCACGAATATTTTGCTTCGTCCTCGCCCGTGAACACGTGAACTTTTTCGCCGGTTTCAGTCTGTATCATTTCCAAAAATGTAGCTGAATTTTTCGCCGTACGTAGTGCCATTGTTCCAACTATGAAAATTTTCGCACCAACTTTTCTCGCGCGCTTAACCATTTTTGCAACAGCTTCACAGGAATTTTTCATGCTGTCGTGACTCAACACTCCTGCTTCGGTCATTCCGCGTCCCAACCTCACAACTTCAGTTTCATCACGAATCACGCTAACATGACCACGAATAATCTTAGCGATTCTCATTTTGATGGAGTTGGAGCCAATATCTATTACAGCCTTAATCATTCACTGCCACGCCTCAACGATTCTTGCATGACGAAACAAAACGCCGTTACAGGAATTGTGCATAACAACCCCAAAGTACCGGCCAAGCTCTGCATGATCTCTTGAGCTATATACGGATCATTGAGCAAACCTGATAATTCGACGCCTGCACTACAAATTAATACAGCCATAGGCAACGAGCTACCCATGTACGCGAGAATTAACGTGTTTATCATGCTGCCAAGAACTTCACTCCCGACGTTAAGCCCGGAGATTAATAGCCTGTCTAGTGGAATGTCATTATCGTTATCAACAAGTTCAGACATTGAAGCAGTTATGGAGACTCCGACGTCAAGCACAGCACCTATTGACCCAATTAGCACTGACGACAACAAAAGCCCCCGCATGTTTAAGCCTGGTAACGTTGACGCTAATAACGCTGCGCCTTCGCCTCCAAGCCCGGATAACTGCCATAAATACACCATTAAAGAGCCGCTCAAGAATCCACATAACGCTCCGCCTAAACTTCCCAGCAACGCCACGAACATATATCTCACATGATAGACAACGCACAATATAGTTACAGTTGAAATTATGAACACTGACGCAAGCGCGAGCATCAAAGGATTCCAGCCGTTTGTTATCAATGGTATCATTGTGAAGAGTAATACAGCTATGGAAGCTCCAAGGCCAAGTAATGCAAGCAATCCCCTATAACCTGTAAGAGCGATCAATATCGTACACACGGCCATAACTATTCCAGCTACCGAACTAACTCGAAAAGCATCGGCTATTGAATATTGCACACGTCCATCGCTGAACATGTCCCACACTAATAAATATCTCCGGCCATTTATAATTTCAGGGCCATTACCCGCGAGTCTAACCGTCTTAACAGTCATGATCTCGTCGTTGTTCTCGGCTGATAAGACTTGCAAGACCGTGTTACGCTCCAACATTTCGTAAGATTCTTCCGTCTCGTTTTCCGGTGGGATAATGCTTTCAGGGCCAGCGTCAATCACACGAACAATTAAAGACTCCTGATTGTTCCAGTTATGGACTGCAAAATAATCTACGACGTAATAAAACGCTCCGGAAATTACAAGCGCGATTATTAATCTAAACAAAAAATTTCTAGTTCTCATAATTAAATTCTCTTGCCTCGATAAAATTTTTCATGTCGTCAGGTAATGGAGCAGTGAACTTTTTCCCGGCTATCTCGCTTAATGACTCGTGTAAGTGTTCTGGAAACTGTAATTCATGAGCATGTAACAAGGGCCGCGTTACGTTTTTCATGAGCCTATTTACTCTGAAATCGCCATATTTTCTGTCGCCTAAGATCGAGTGTTTTATGTGAGCCATGTGTACGCGAGCTTGATGAGTCCTTCCCGTCAACA
>CAJOGG010000073.1:0-1665 GCA_905234205.1 uncultured Synergistales bacterium
AGTACTTAAACGCGCTATCAAAACTTTGTGGTTAGTCCTTGAGGAAATGGACAGAATGTGGATCCCCGTACAACACTCCTGGAAACTCAACGAGAGACATTACGGAGCATTACAGGGCCTCAACAAAGCTGACACTGCCGCAAAATATGGTGATGCCCAAGTGAAAATCTGGCGACGAAGCTACGACGTACAGCCACCAGTATTAGACAAGAGCGACGAGCGTTATCCTGGCCATGACCCACGCTATAACGGACTCACTGAAGCTGAATTGCCGCTCACTGAATGCCTTGCTGATACAGTTGCAAGAGTCGTTCCTTACTGGAATGATGAGATCGTGCCGGTTATAAAGTCAGGCAAGAAAGTTGTCATTGCTGCTCACGGAAATTCATTGCGCGCTCTCGTGAAGTATCTTGACAATGTCAGCGAGAAGGACATTCTTGAACTCAATATCCCGACCGGCGTGCCACTGCTCTATGAACTTGACGAGAACATGAAGCCGATCTCACATCGTTATCTCGGGGACGCTGAAGCTATTGCGAAGGCTCAAGCTGCTGTTGCCTCACAAGGTAAAGCAAAGTAGGAGGAATTTATCAATATGCATTTTTCTGACAGAATACAGGCGTTAAAGATCTCACCAATAAGACGCTTAATCCCTTATGCTGATGAAGCCAAGGCGAAGGGCAAAAAAGTTTACCACCTCAATATCGGGCAGCCTGACATCAAGACCCCTGAAGAGTATTTCGAGGCGATAAGAAATTTTCACGTTGATACGATAGCTTACCAACCGTCGCAGGGTATTTTGCCATTACGTGAGGCTATCAGTAATTACTACAAGGCTATGGGAGTCCCTTATGAGCCTAATGAAATTTACGTTACTTGCGGAGGCAGTGAGGCTTTACAGTTTGCCGTAATGATTCTCTGTGATCCTGGCGATGAGATTCTCGTGCCTGAACCTTTCTACGCAAATTACAACACGTTCGCTAATCTTGCACTCGCGAAATTGAAGGCTATCCCTACGACTGCTGAAACAGGTTTCCACCTTCCTGACGAGAAAACAATTGAGAGCCTCATAACCTCAAAGACTCGCGCGTTCTGGATTTCACACCCCTGCAATCCAACAGGCACAAGCTACACTCCTGATGCTCCTGACGAAATAGAAATGATTTGCAGACTGGCCAAGAAACATGACTTGTTCATCATTGCCGACGAAGTTTACAGAGAATTTATTTACGAGTCAGGGGAGTTTATGAGCTTCGGAGCTGTTGAGGACACTAGGGACAGAGTCATTATGATTGACAGCGTCTCAAAGAGATTCAGCGCTTGCGGTGCACGTATTGGCTGCCTTGCGATTAAGAACAAGGAATTTTTGGCCCAAGCTATGAAATTATGCCAGGGACGTTTGAGCGTTTCACAGGTTGAACAGGTCGGAGCGGCTGCACTCTATAAGACTCCTAAGAGCTATTTGCAGGAAGTCAACAAGGAATATAAGTTGCGTCGTGATGTTTTGTATAAGGGCTTGAAGGCGATTGAAGGCACAGTGTGTCATGAACCCAAGGGCGCGTTTTACACGATGGTGAAGTTCCCTATAGATAGCTCTGAGAAATTCATAATCTGGATGCTTCAGAACTTTGACGTCAACGGCGAAACAACTATGGCGGCTCCTGG
>CAJOGG010000073.1:1677-8549 GCA_905234205.1 uncultured Synergistales bacterium
TGATCCCAATAAGGGCCAAGATGAAATGAGAATAGCTTACGTTCTCAAGAAAGAGGACTTAGAGAAGGCGTTACACATTTTAAAGAATGCTATTGAGGCTTACCCGGGGAGACTCGAGGCTATCAAGGCATAAGGAATCAAAAAGCCCCTCCGCCGCGAATAGGTGAAGGGGTTATATTTTGTCGTGAGTTAGATTAATTATTTGCTTCGTCAAAGGCTTTATTCATTGCACAAATTGCACAGGCTTCTTTCGCGCTATGAAGGTTCCCGCATTTCGGGCAAGTTACCAGATCGCTCTCGGCCGCGAACAACTCGATCTTATGACAGTCAGGGCACTCGTAAATATCAACGTGAACTCTATCAGCTTTTAACAGCGCACTACCCATTGGATAACCAGACTCTCTTAATTTCAACGGCTTATTACAATATCTGCAAACTTTCTCCGCCATAATTTATTACAACACCTTTCTTGTTTCGATTTCGCAAATTATATCATGTTCATAAAATAGCAGACATACAAGCAAATATTTATCGTGATTCACAAGTATGTCCGCATCCAAAAAATAAATATTCACTCAATATTCACCAATTGTTTGTAGTAGAATTGTATTCAAGTCTCAAAATTTCATCAATTCAATATTCGCTCAAACTATTTCCAAAATTGAATTTAACGCAGGAGGTTTTATCATACGTGAATATCACGCAATTAGAATATTTCAAAGCAATAACGCAGAATGATACGTTTATGGACGCGGCTAACGATATGAATATTTCACAGTCTTCTTTGTCTAAGCAATTGAGCAGGCTTGAAGCTGAAGTTGGTGTTGCATTGATTGACCGCAGCAAACGTAAAGCAAGCTTGACCGAAGCCGGAAAAATTTTTGCCAAAGATATAGACTCGTTACTGAATCAATACCAGATAATGCTCTCTCATATGCAGACTTTCAAGAAGGACAAGAATTGCAGCATTCTCAAAATTGGCTCACTAGCTTTTTTGGGACAATACGGACTGAATTACAAGCTCGCGGATTTCATAGCGTCTCACAGCAGCGAATACAGGCTCATTATCGAGGACGTTGAAGAGGATATCTTGATTGAAGGATTTAGAAATGGCACGTACGATTTGATTCTTGGCCGAACTTTACCCGGGGAAATTATGGCGGATAGTGCAGTTAAACTTGAAGACGACGAACTTGTTGCAGTTATGAGGAGTTCAAACCCGCTCGCTAAATTTGACTCTGTTGAGATTCCACAGCTTACTAATTTTCCGATGTTCCTGACTAAACCTTATACTTCAATCTACAAAATCTGTATGCAGGTTTTCGAGAAAGAACACACGACCCCAGCAAAGATTTCAACGTCGCGATCAGAGACTATCATAAGCATGATTTTTGCCCAAAATTCTGTGGGATTGTTGCCGCGAAAATGCTTCAATATTTATCAACACGCAGGCCTCGTAGCTTTGCCAGTTAAACCGGCTATAAAAATTCCTGTCGTGATATTCGTGGGTCATAAAAGAAATTCGCCGTTTGTTCAGAAATTAATTAACAGTTTGCTGACCTGATTTATAACTTCATCAAGTTCCCCGTTATTGTTGATAACGTAATCACTTTGAGAAATTTTAGTATCACTAGGTAACAAAAACTCTTCGCGCCTTAGTAATTCCTCAATATTCCAACCTCTTTGTAACTTGCAACGCTTGGCCCTGGTCTCGAAACTTGCTGTAACGTAAATAACTTGTCTTATCCATTCAGGCCGGCCAACTTCAAATAATAACGGGATTTCGATAATTACGCGTGGAAAATTTTTTGCTTGCCTCTCAAGCTCACTCATGATTAACGGGTGAAGAAACGAGTTACAGAATTTATATTCGTCTTTGTTTGTGAAGATTATGCGTGAGATTTTGGGCTTGATTATATTTCCTGACGAGTCAAGAATTTCAGTCCCCCAACGTGATAGAGCCATGGCTTTGACATTTTCTTGCGTCCATAGTTCTGCCGTGACTCTATCAGCGTCAAGGAGTTCACACTGAAAATTTTTCGCTAGCAATTTCGATATCGTTGATTTACCAGCGCCTATATCCCCTGTTATTGCCGTAGCGTCCATAGTTGTCGCTTCTATCAGAATTATAAAAAGTTTGCGGTCGTGTATATGAGCCTCTGTTGTCATTGCGCTTAAAATCGTCGGGTATCTCGTACAAAAATCTTGAGGCTTCATGCGTCATAATTCCGCCGTAAAGTCTTCGTGAGCTTGCCGATGTTAAATACAGTCTCTCTTCAGCTCTAGTTATTCCCACATAACAAAGCCTGCGTTCTTCTTCGAGTTCGTCATAGTCATCTTTAGCTTTTGAATGCGGGAAAATATCCTCTTCCATTCCGACAATGAACACAACTGGAAATTCAAGGCCCTTTGAGGCATGAAGAGTGAGCAAGCCAACAACGTCCTCATCATTTCCGGCTGAAGTATCTGCGTCAGTGAACAAAGCTGCTTCGGCTAAAGTTTCCGATAAATTTCCGTCTGGCACGATTGATTTTAATTCCTTAACGTTGTCAATTCTCTCTTCGTAGTTTTCGCTATAGTTGAGCCTCAAATAATTGTCGTACATCATTGTATAGAGCACGTAATCAACAGCGGGTTTTATTCCTTCGTTGGCAAATTCTAGAATCTCGCACATATGTTTAGCGAATGTCTTGATGGATAAACGTACTTGTCCCTTAAATGGCCCTTGATTCTCAACGATCTTCGACCAAATTATTTCGGCTCCGGCGTTATTCTCGTTCTGGTTGAGTTCTGATAGCCACGTTTCAAACTCTGCGCGCTTCTTTGGTCCCATGCCTTTAATCGCAAAATTAGACACTCTCCCAAGTGAAGCTCTGTCAAACGGATTCAACGCTAACTTTAGGACCGATAAAACGTCTCTAACTTCCATACGATCATAGAACGATAAGCCACGAATGATTCTGTACGGGATTTTTTCCTCAAGAAATTTCTGTTCGTAGACTCGGCTCATTGCGTTTTGACGATATAAAATTGCTATGTCCTTGTAATGATATGAGAATTTGAGAAGGCGTTCGATCTCTTGTACGATAAATTCTGCCTCCTGAAAGTCGTTATAGGCTCTGAGCGTATAAACCTTTTCGCCCATTCCTCGCGACGTGAACAAAGTTTTCTTGAGTCTGTTTTGGTTGTTGCGGATCAAAGCGTTTGAGGCCCCCAAAATATTTCCGGTGGATCTGTAATTCTCGTCAAGCACGATACGTTTAGCCCCGTCAAAATCTTTCTCAAAGTTCAGGATCATTTTTATGTCAGCCCCGCGCCAACCGTATATAGCCTGGTCAGGATCGCCGACAACGTTTATAGTGCAGTCATCACCAACCAGATACCTAAGCAATAAATATTGAGGCATATTCACGTCTTGGTACTCATCAACCAAAAGCCAGCGAATCTTTCCTCGTTCATAGGATCTCAAATCCACGTCTTGTTTGAGAATCTCAAGCGGCAATATCATTAAATCGTCAAAATCCACGGCGTTAAGTTCACGAAGCTTTGCTCTATATTTCTTGGATAACTTTAGATAATTTTCGTCATCAATCGTAGAATCATGCGCTATTGGTCGCCAAGTCATGTAATCCCGTGAAATTATATCCATGGCATCGTTTACAGATGAGTCCTTCTCGGGGAAATTCATTTCCCTCATTAGATCCTTGAGCAACGCATTACTATCATTTCTGTCGAAAACGCTGAAACCCTCTTTGAGTCCTACAATATCTTTCGCGGCGTCCATGTACCGAAATAAAAATTTGAGCCCGTATGAGTGAAATGTCCCGGCTTGAATCTTTGAGGCTGATTGAGACGAGACAAGCGAACTTATTCGCGACCTCATTTCCCCGGCGGCTTTGTTGGTGAATGTCATGGCCATGATGTTTTGAGGCGCGGCGATATTTTCCTCAACGAGCCACGCTATTTTGTAAGTCAATACACGGGTCTTACCGCTGCCCGCACCTGCAAGCACCAGTAAAGGCCCATCAATATAAGTTACTGCCTCCTGTTGTCTAGGAGATAAAGATTGCAGTATATTTTTTCCGTCATTCATAATTTACTTGCCCTCAACTTCAAGAGCTTCGATGTTAAATTCGAGGCCTGATAGCAATTGTACATTTCGGCTTCCGCAATAAGGACACATAAATTGATTGTCTTCACGAGTCCCTGTACGTCCGCAAGCATAACAATGAATCGTAACAGGCAAAATCATCACGGACAAATTCGCACCTTCTGCGGGTGTATCTTTTGACATAGCAGCAAAAATAAAGGCCATGAGTTCAGGATTAATCTGTCTCATGTTCCCTATTTTCACCATTATACGATTAACTTTCTTCCAGCCTGTTTTGATACATAGATTCTGCACGACGTTATTCACGGAGTTAGTAAGCGAAAATTCGTACATGCCTACTTCTTTGTGTACAGGAAAGGACCAGCCGACTCAAAGCCTATTTGCTGATAACCAAAAATCTGTTCAGTTGACCCCACGAGGAAATATCCACCAGGTGCAAGAGCGTCAAAAAATTTCTTGTATAACTTGGCCTTCGTGTCTGCTGTGAAATAAATTACAACGTTGCGGCACAAAATCAAGTCATAACCTGATCCGAAATTGTCATCGATCATATTCATGCGCTTGAATGATACCCGACGTTTAATTTCTTGATTTACCTCGTAAGTTTCTCCGGCGTTCTTGGTCGTGAAATATTTCGCTAAGTATTCTTTTGGGACGTTAAGCAATTGAGTCTTTCTGTACGTAGCTTTCTGTGCGATTGAGATTGCGCCCTGGTCAACATCTACCGCTAATACAGGGTTCATAGTGTCAAGCCCACAAACAGCAGATAATATTGCAAGCGAATAAGGCTCTTCTCCGGTAGCACAACCAGCACTCCATAGCTTCAAACGTTTTGAGCCACGCTTCTGAATCAATTCCGGGATAAGCTTGTCGCGCATTTTCCACCATTGCGAGTCATTCCTAAAAAATTCTGATACGTTGATTGTGAGGTGATCGAGAAATTCACGCAGCTTCTTCTCGTCCTTGTTAATCATGTCAAAATACTCGTCGTAGGTCTTGCATTTCCAACGTGACATCAACTCATGAGTTCGCCTATGAATTTGTTCCTTGTAAGAGTTCAAGTCGATCCCAATGAGTTTCTTCATCTTCATCTTAAATGTCGTGTAACCAGGTGAATTATATTGACTTCTTTCTTCCAATTTAGAATTTGCCTCCTTAGTCCTCTAGTACTTCTTTCTCCTTGACCTTATAAACTTCGTCAATTTTCTTGACGTAATTATCCGTAATGTCCTGTACGTCCTTGGTTAATTTCTTGAGATCGTCTTCGGTTATCTCTGACGCTTTTTCCTGTTTCTTGAGTGCTTCAATGGCGTCGCGCCTATAATTCCTGACGACAACTTTTGACTCTTCGGCTTTGCGTGCTAATAACTTTGTGAGTTCAACACGTCTTTGCTTGGTCAATTCCGGGAGAGTCATTCGTATAACTGTGCCATCACTTTGGGGAGTCATGCCTATGTTTGCTGCGAGTATAGCCTTCTCCATGGCCTTCAACGTTCCCTTATCGAACGGGGCTATCTGAATCGAACGGCTTTCAGGAATAGTTACGTTAGCAAGACTTTTAATCGGCGTTGGCGTTCCGTAATAGTCGACTTTAATATCGCTGACGAGTCCAGGGTGAGCGCGTCCCGTCCTGATTGAGAGAAACTCACTCTGTAAAAATGCGATTGCTTTGTCCATGTTGGCTTTTAATTCTGCAAGTTCATCTTTCGGCATAGTTTATTAATCCTCCTTTACGATCGTTCCAGTTCTAACACCTTCGATAATATTCTTGGCCCAATCTGAATCATGAATGCTCATGACCCACACGGGCAATTTATTTTCACGACATATAGCAAAAGCTGCCGTATCCATTACCTCAATATTGAGTCTTATAGCGTCGTTGTAAGTTAATTCCGGGAGAAATTTTGCGTCAGGATATTTCACTGGGTCTTTGTCATAGATTCCGTTGACCTTCGTAGCTTTAACCAGACAATCTAGGCCAAGTTCTGAAGCTCGTAAAGCTGCTGCTGTATCTGTTGAGAAAAACGGGTGGCCAGTTCCTGCGGCGAATATAACCACATTTCCAGCACGTAATAAATCTCTTGCGCGTTCACGATTATATAAATCTGCGGCCGGTGGCATACCTATAGCTGATAAAACTTGCGCGGGCACGTCGAATTTCTCAAGGGTTGCTTTGATCGCAAGGGCGTTCATTACAGTTCCAAGCATTCCTATTGTGTCAATGCTCACACGGTCAAGGCCATATTCAAGCGCATCACGACCACGCAACATATTTCCGCCACCGATGACCATAGAAAGCTCAATTCCGGCGTTACGAATCTTTGCAAGGCTCTGTGCGAAATCACGAATGACTTTGAAATCAAGCCCAGTATGTTTATCTCCTGCTAATACTTCTCCTGAAAGTTTGAGTAATATACGCTTATACATGATTAACAATTACAAAAACGCTCCAGCGCAAACTCATTCACACTGGAGCAATTCATCATCAAAAATTTTCTTACTCGCCTATTGCAAAACGCTCAAAACGTTTCACACTGATCTTTGTTCCGAGTTTCTTTCCTACTTCTGCTACTAAGTCCTTAATCTTCTTGTCAGAGTCGCGAATGTATTCCTGTTCAAGCAAGCAGCTTGTCTCGTAGTACTTGCGCAATTTGCCCGGGATAATCTTCTCGATCTTGTCTGCGGGTTTGCCCTCATCAAGTAACTGCTGACGATATACGGCTCTTTCACGGTCTAATACGTCTTCTGGAACGTCTTCAGG
>CAJOGG010000074.1 GCA_905234205.1 uncultured Synergistales bacterium
TAACGCCGTAAGAATCCGCCGCACAATTCGCAACGACGGCTTTAATCGTCTTATGGCGATTCTTGCGCTGTCCGTTTACAAAACTCGCGAGGCTCTCCTGCCCGTCTGCACCGCCGGTTGGATACGCCACGTAATTAGCCCTAATGTTGGCAACTTCTTTCAAAGCGTCAGCCACTGTAACCGTCGCCGTGACCGTGACGCTGCTAATCGTCGTGCCGGTGATAACCGTCGTAGTTTCAATTTCAACGTCGGATTGAACGGCGGTTTCAGTTTCAACAGTGACATCGCTCGTTACCGTTGAAGTCTCGCCGGTTTCGGGGTCGGTAATCGTGACTTCGGATTGAACGACGGTGTCGGTGGTTAGTCGTAGTGGAAACGGTTTCTTCGGTGGTAACTTCCTGTTCTTCTTCGTAAGTTGCGGGCGGAATTAGAAAAGCGAAAATCTGAGCCGGAGCGCCAATGAGAGTTTTCTTAATCAGGTCGACGTTCTTTTCGCTAATGCCGGTCGCGGGAATATCGCTGGCTTCGCTAATGTCAAAAGAAACAACTCCGTCGCTGTCTTTGTAATTTTCGTCATTGAGAATCAGCGCGACTTTGCCGCGAGAACTGCGAGTGATTGCGCTGCCTGCCGCGGTTCTGAACGAAACTCTGAGCCTCCCCATGGCTAAAGCCAGGGGGTTCTAGGAGACCGTAGTCTCCGTTTGAGAAGTTTGGCAGTCAAGCTACCCTTATTCTCATCGGCGTACCCAGTTCGCCTCTACAGTCTAGCCCCTCAAGGGACACAACTTTACTTTTCCTTAGAATGTTTAAAGCACCATTTAAATCAGCGTTTATCAGTCTGCCATCAGCTGTTCGGTACAAACCTCGTTTAATTCGTCGCCCACTAAATTCGTACTCCTGCGGATTGTCGGCATTGTACACAGGCAATTCGTCGCCGTCCAAAAAGCTCGCTTTCGACGTGTAGCTCTCTTCCTGCTCGACGTATTCTATCCCGTACAACTGGCACAGATACTGGAACTTCGCTCGAATCTTCCCGAACGGTATGCTCACAAAGTTCTGGTTCGTAACTTTACCCAGATTAGCACTGTGCTGGAACGTCGCGCTGTACCCACAAACCAACTGCCCGATTCTGTTGCTTAGGCAGTAATTCACGACCACGCGGCACGCCTTCGAGATATAGTCATTTACGCGCCGGTTTCGCTTTTGTGAAATCCTCTGCTGCTGGTTAGTAGGCTTCCTGCCGTACCTCTGCTTATCTTTTATGCTTTGAAGTCTGGCATTCTGTTTATTGTACCACTGGTTGATTGATTTTAATCGCCGACCGTCGATAATGAAAGTTTCGCCGTCCGACGTCCCACACGTCATCAAATTATTAATCCCGAAATCTATCGCCAGTGCTTTCTTTTTATCGAGTTCCCTTTGCTCTTCAGCCACCTCGTACGTGTACTGAATCTCAAAGAACCTGGCTTTTTGCAACGGAATTATTTTAATGAACTTGACGCGCTTGCCTTCAAGGACAGGCGGTACCTTTATCAAAACTTTGTTGTGCGCTGCTCCATACTGCTTTGAATATGGCAGTGTGAATATCCTGTTGCGTATCGTGAACTGCTGAATTACCAGCGGTGCGAATCCGTCTTTCGGCAGGTAGTTCGGCATTTTCACGGCGCGGCTGTCATACTGCTTCTTTTTCACTAATTTCAGTAGTGCTATGAACGCTTGGAACATTCCGTCGACTACTTTCATTGATTGCTGCGCCATATTCGAGTTCAAGATTTTGTAATTATCGCAAGTCTTTAACTCCGAATAGGTCTTCTCGTAGCCTAAGTATTTGCCTTCGCTAAAGAAGTACTGACGATTTACATAGATTGCCTGATTCATCAAATTCTTTGACGCACGGCACAATCTTTTCAAGTTTCGATATTCATCTTTCGACAGGTGCTTTAGTTGCTGCTTGACCGTAAGATACATTGTAGCATTTTCTAAGAAAAAAATTTTAGAGACGGGGTACGCTTTGAACCCCTTGTCTTTAGCCATTTTAGAGGCGTCGTTCACACCGGCTCGCTACTTCCGGTGCAGTTCTCTTATGAACTTCTTGTACTTTCGCACAAGCACAGACTATATCTCGTCCCTCAGCTTTACCTGTTAGGGTCTGCCCACTTCCGCTCGCTTGAGCGTACTCACCTCAGGAGTGATAGTCGTTGAACCTTCCGCTGTTCGCGGCTTGGCTGCTGATTACCCATTTAAAAGCGTTTAGGATTTAACCTTGCGCCATGCAACTGATTTTTTCTGCTTTCGTCGCCTTCACGCCTGCGCTTTTTTCATCGCTACGTTGTGGCTCGGTTGCCTTTAGGGTATTCCAGCAATTCAGGCAGTAGAGGAGGGGTGCAAATCCCTCGCTACGCACAAGTTTCCTTATGCGCTTACCTTTTTGCGGATTATATCCCCAGCCCTAAAGGGCGGGGTTTTACGCCGCTTCTGATAAAGATATTCCTGTAACGATTTCTGCCCGCCTTTTAAATACGCCTCAAAAGCCCCTGCCTCCGATTTCAAAACGCCCCACGCTTCATTACGAATTGCATCATTTTTCCGTTGCGCCTCTACCTGCGCGGCTTGTACCTTTTGAGAATACTCTTCTTGTGCACGGAGCTAACCCGGATATTCCTGACAATAACGGACGCACTCCATTAATGATTGCGGCAATTGATGAAGAGCTTGAAGAGGGAGTTATTGATGATCTGCTGGAGTTCGGAGCAGATCCTAACATTCAAGACAACGAAGGCATGACTGCTTTAATGTGGGCTGTGGTGATAAAAGATAGATCGTCTTCTTTCCTGATAAACGCATTGATTCGCACGGGAGGTTTCAGGGCTAAAGGCTGGAAAACTTGGTGTATGATCCCGGAAATTTATTTGGCCGCGAAACGCGAGATTCAACTTACAAATGTTAAGATACTACTTGAAAACGGAGCAGACGTCCGCATAAAGAATCACGAAGGCATGACACCTCTAAGTTACGCGGTTACGAATTTTGACGATGAGATCGCAGAAATATTAATCAGGGCCGGAGCAAAGACCATAAAGGAGGACTAACACGCAATGAAGAAAGCACTAATAACAGGCATAACAGGACAGGACGGAGCTTACTTGACGTCGTTCTTACTCAAGAAAGGCTATGAAGTTCACGGCCTTAAACGCAGAAGTTCAATTTTCAACACTGCCAGAATCGATGGCTTCTATAAGGATTTGCACGAAGAGGGCCACAAATTTTTCCTGCACTATGGAGACTTAACGGACTCTTCAAATTTGATTCGCATGGTACAAATGATTCAGCCCGACGAAATTTATAACTTGGCCGCACAAAGTCATGTTAGTGTTTCGTTTGAGACTCCAGAATACACGGCTGACTCCGATGGTTTAGGAACGTTGAGAATCCTTGAGGCTATACGAATCTTAGGACTTGAGAGGCACACGAAATTTTATCAGGCTTCAACAAGTGAGTTATTCGGAAAAGTTCAGGAGACTCCACAGAAAGAGACGACGCCATTTTATCCTCGAAGCCCTTACGCGGCCGCCAAGATTTACGCTTACTGGATCACAGTAAATTATCGCGAGGCTTATAACATTTTCGCTTGCAACGGAATTTTATTCAATCACGAGTCAGAATTGCGCGGGGAAACTTTCGTAACTCGTAAGATAACCAGAGCCGCGGCACGTATAGCACTTGGCCTTCAAGACAAAACTTATTTGGGCAACCTCAACGCTAAACGAGACTGGGGACACTCTGAAGATTATGTCAAAGCGATGTGGTTGATCTTGCAACATGATAAGCCCGAGGATTTTGTCATAGCTACAGGCGAAACTCATTCTGTACGAGAATTTGCGGAACTTGCATTCAAAGAAGCTGGCATTGATATCGAATGGCAAGGCGAAGGAGTGAACGAGAAGGGCATTGACTCGAAAACCGGTAAAGTTGTCGTGGAAGTTGACCCAAGATATTTTAGGCCGACCGAAGTGGAATTGCTGCTAGGAGATCCATCAAAGGCCGAGAAAGTTTTAGGCTGGAAGAGAAAAGTCACTTTCCCTGAACTCGTCAAACGCATGGTGAAATACGATCTTGAATTATTCAGGAAGGATATTTTGATCAGGAACGCGGGCTACAAAGTTACAAACGCGCTCGAAGAAATTTAGGAAGCACAATCCCCGCCGTTATGACGGGGACCACAATAATACACTCACGAATAACGCTATAAGAGCATAATTCTTGACGTAAAATCCCCAGCACGACTCCTTTAGCACATGCTTAAACAATACATAAGGCTCTACTATGTGGCAAATTAACAAATTCGTTATGATTGTTGCAGCTATGACTCCCACCACGCGGTAATCAGCCGGAAAAGTTTTCACAAAGATTAACGATAGTGTCAGATTAACAACTCCTTCAGCTACAGGCTTCCAACGATCGTAATAAAACGCCCCTGACGCATCACGAAATAACAACGCCGCGTGTCTCATAAACTGAATGAACTGATTCAACGTGATAATAAACACCACCGACCTTGAAATTTTAAGCCCACCTTCAAAGCATATTGCTACAGCCTCATCAACAAATACGTAATAGCCCAAGAAAAATATCGTGCCAAGAATATAATTGAGATTGTAGAAACGTTGGAAGTATTTTTTGATACGTTGTGAGTCTCCTTTTGCGCAAAGGTGCCCGACTATTGAAGTGAGCGGCGAGAAGAATAAAGAGAGCGTTCCTGACATAACACTTGCGATCAACGCGTAATTGCTATATTTGCCAAGAGCAACGACTCCCACAAAAACAGAAATAATCATGCTGTCTATAGAATTCACTAAAATCGTGCCGATCTTGTGCATGAACATTGCTTTAATATTACGAACGATTTCAGATTTAGTACCAGGGTCAACAGATTCATTCATGACGATTATTTCTCCGTGAAGCCGTCTAACTGCTCCTTCAGTCAATCCCCAAACAATCAATGTCTCAATAATATGGCAAACGAGATAAGCAACATAAGACCTCAAAATATATATAGCCGCCGCTTGCAAAACGTATTCAATGAGTCTCGCAATGGTCATAATGGAAGTCGTGATATAGTTATTCTTGTGAGCCACTATTAGGGAAGTCTTCGCGCTGTACATGTAAGTCAGAACCACCGCAACAAGTGTAAGCAAGAAGGTAACATAGACGTTCACATTAACGGATTCATAATCGCTGACGAGATAAGGCAGAAACGGTATCACTAACAGGCCCGCAACAAATATAACCGCACCGATGATTCGATACAATTTTTTGTACAGGCAATATAAAGCTGCGACTCGTCGTTTGTCTCTGGCAACTATGGGACGATACATTGAGAAGACAATCGCATTCCCGACTCCAAGCTCCGCCACTGTTAGCATTCCGATAATACTTGAATACAAAGAGTTAAGGCCGTTGACCTCGTTACCAATGCAGCGAATCAACAGCCGACGAACAAACAAAGCTGACACAAGCAAAATGACTCTTGAGAGAATCGAAATGCCTACGTTCAGAATGCCGAGTTTTCTATCCACGAAGTTTTCCCGTAAAATCTCTCAACGTTCGAATTAATGGCCACACGAAACGATACAAAGGCTTCAATAGACACGGGCAATGCTTTAATATCCAATAAGCTACTCTCGTGACCAATGGGCAATTCTTAATCTCAACTTCACTTTCAAGTTCAATGATTTTATTTCTCAAGTAATCGCGAATTTTATCTCGTTCGTTACCTGATTTTTCAGACCCGCTAATGAAAAGGCTTATCATGGTTCGCAAACATGCTTGTTGGTTGAGCCTCAAGTCTTCGGGGGTAAAGATGGCGGGGGTACGTGCTTTGATGAATGACGTAACATAATCAAGATATAGCATATAATCCACTAGATGCTTTGATGGAAAAGTTTGAGTGATACTTCCCGGACGTACTCTGCACAGATACAATGGCTGATCTAATACATAAAGTTTCTCACAAATTTCTAAAGTTCTATAGACGACTTCATGATCTTCATAAAATTGTCCAACAGGAAAGCGAATATCTTGAAACAGTGCTCTCTTGTATAATTTATCACATACAGAAGCATTTAGCTTGCCATTAGCGAGTGCCCTAAGCGATGTTTTCGAGTCGTACCCCCCCCCCAATTTTAGGATATGTTTTTTACCCGCAGTACTCATTTTTTTCGTCGTTTTATGGATTGTCATGCCGCATAGAACTATATCTGCTTTTTCTCGATACATTGTATTAACCATTGTGTCTATGAACTCTGGCTTATAAGCGTCATCGGGATCAAGAAAAGCTACGAGCTCCCCTTTCATTAAATCCAATCCCAAATTACGAGCCGCACTAACTCCCTGATTCGTTTGATGAATTGATTTAATGCGTTTGTCTTTTGCTGCGTATTCGTCACAAATTTTTCCCGAGTCATCTGTTGAGCCATCATCTACGACAATTATTTCGAGATTTCTGTAGGTCTGATTGATAACGCTGTCCAAGGCTTCAGCAAGATACGGCGCCACATTGAACACGGGGACAATAACACTAACTAGAGAATTTTGTTGCAAAATTGATAACACCTCACCATTAAGATTAAAAGAGGCAACAGGAAATCCCCATTACCTCAAAATTTGATACACAGTTTCACCGATTTGAACGTCCATGAATTTTGGCTCTATAGCTTTTACGTCGGTTGATAGATTATTTAGGTTGAACGTTCCATGAATTACGCCGGCCGGTTTGATTTCTGGTTCAAGCTCGTAGACCATAGCAGCACTTTCCGTAAATAAGATTAAGTTCTGTTTATCGCGTTGAGCATTCAGACTCACAAAAGCTAAGTCATTCGCATTCTGTACGTCTCGCAATAAGCTCGTGCGCTTTTCCCATTCGTGTACGAAGTAATTCAGCCACGCATCAGAAAGTTTTGTGCCCTCAGGATAAACTTTTGCGTTCGAAATTATTTCACGTCGTATAGAAATTGGAGGCACATTGCGCAGTAAATAATTTGCATACTCCGAAGGTTCAACGGCCATAGCTTCTTCGATACCGTTCTTAATTTCTTCCGAGCCCGTCTCCGATAAAGTTCTCAAGACTTGATTTCCATATCGTCCCAAGTTAAAACGCGTATAGAGATAGTCAAACTCTTCTGG
>CAJOGG010000075.1:0-6774 GCA_905234205.1 uncultured Synergistales bacterium
CGATCGTAGCGATTAATATCACGGAGAACGCGCGCTGAATGAAATCTTTTGCCTTCTCCCACAACAGCCACAAAACATTTTTCGCGGCAGGCATTCTGTAATTCGGAAGCTCCATGACAAACGGCACTGGCTCACCGCGGAACAGTGTCTCTTTATAAAGCAACGCAATCAAAATTCCTACGACTATGCCCAAAACATATAGCCCTGACATTATCCAGCCTCCATGCTTGGGGAAAAACGCATTCACGAAAAACGCATATATCGGAAGTTTTGCTGTGCAGCTCATGAACGGAGTTAGTAATATTGTCATTCGTCTATCTCGTTCACTCGGAAGAGTCCTTGTTGACATTACGGCCGGAACTGTACACCCGAAACCTATAAGCATAGGCACAATACTGCGACCAGATAAGCCAATTTTTCGCAACAACTTATCCATGAAGAAAGCTACTCGCGCAGTGTATCCCGTATCCTCAAGAATCGATAAGAAGAAGAACAGAGTGATTATTATCGGCAAGAAGCTCAACACGCTCCCTATACCCGCGAATATTCCATCAATTATTAGGCCGTGAATTACTTGATTCAAATTTAACGAGGTCATAAAGGCGTCCGCGCTTGCTGTGAATGAGTCAATCCCCTCCTCCAACAATTCCTGAAAGTATGCGCCTATAACATTGAACGTTAGCCAGAATGTAGCCATCATTACAGCCATAAAGACCGGTATAGCTGTATATTTGCCCGTCAAAATTTTGTCGAGATATTGGCTTCGGAGATGCTCTTTGCTTTCACGAGGCTTTACGACGGTTTGGGAACAGACTTTGTGAATGAAATTGAATCTCATATCGGCCATAGCCGCATTACGATCGAGTCCGCGTTCTGTTTCCATTTGAGTAATTATGTGCTCCAACATTTCGAGTTCATTCTGTTCGAGCTTCAATTGCTTCATGAGTAACGGGTCATTCTCTACAACTTTGCTTGCGGCAAACCTCAAAGGTACTCCGGCGCGTTCTGCATGGTCCTGAATCAAATGTGATATTGCGTGAAGGCATCTGTGTACGGCTCCGTTGTGGTCGTTCTCGTCGCAGAAATCGTAACGCGTTGGCTTCTCCTGATAGCGTGCAATGTGAATAGCGTGGTGTATTAACTCGTCAACACCTTGATTCTTTAACGCTGAAATAGGAATTACAGGTACACCTAGGAGAGCTTCGAGCCTGTTTACGTCGATAGTGCCTCCGTTGCCCGTCAATTCGTCCATCATGTTCACAGCCACAACCATTGGCATTTGCATTTCCAGTAATTGCACAGTCAAGTATAAATTTCTCTCAATATTAGTTGCGTCAATGATGTTAATTATGGCCTTGGGCTTCTCGTTCAAGACAAAGTGACGTGAGATAATTTCCTCACTGCTATACGGCGACATTGAATAAATTCCGGGTAAATCAGTTATGACCGAGTCAGGGTGATTCTTGATGACGCCATCTTTACGACTGACAGTAACGCCTGGAAAATTTCCTATACGCTGCTTTGCTCCTGTAAGCTGATTGAATAACGTAGTCTTGCCTGAATTTTGGTTGCCCACTAATGCAAACGTTAAAGTAGTTCCTTCCGGTAATGGTTCACTCTCGCCCTTGACGTGATATTTTCCTTCTTCACCGAGTCCAGGGTGTGCAATGCTTGAATGAGTTTCTGCCGCTGAATTTTCCGTTGCTGGATTAGTGAGAGGCTCTATAGTGATTCGTTCTGCGTCTGCTACTCGTAAAGTTAATTCATAATCGTGAATGCGAATCTCTAACGGATCCCCCATAGGAGCAAGCCTGACCATTTTGACTTCAGCCCCGGGTATTATGCCCATGTCAAGAAAATGTTGGCGTAAACTTCCTTGTCCTCCAACTGTTTTTATTATTGCTGACTTACCTGTTTCAAGCTCTCGTAGATTCATTTTGTCCCTCGCTGACTTATAGTGTTAATGTTTTCTATTATATAATCTCACACATTTCAAGTTTTAAACATGCAATTTCCTAAATTTGTACCATTAGCGTTTTTATTGGTGCTGTGTCTAATCGGTACGGCTTTGGCTTCAACCACAGAATACGAGCTTGTTACACCGGACGAGAATTTATCGTTGGAGTATAACCCGAATAACTATTACAAGCTTGGTGATCTCAAGGTTACCGCAGGTGAATCATTCGACACTGGCTATAAAGTTGTTGTTACGATCAATCGTGAGTCGGCGTTTGCTAATCAGAGTGCTGACAATTCCTCGTTGGCTTACGATTTAGTTATCTCGCCTGATAATATGACGATTGCGAGCGGGGACTCGTTTGACTTCTTAGCTGCGTCGATTGATGCTCAAGAGGGCTTAGAGATCGGCATGAGGGTTACGGAGGATTTCTTGACGGCTGCGGACGGCTTCTATATGGATTCGTTGATGTTCAAGGCTTCACTAGATAACGCGGCTGTGTTGCCCACGGTTGGCAGTACGATGACGTTCGGAACGTATAACAGTGCTGCTATATCGTGGCGTGTGCTGTCTGTTGACGTTGATAATAACCGCGCTTTGCTGATAACGGAACAGGCTTTGTTGACAAAGGCTTATAACGATACGGATACGTCAATCACGTGGGAGGGTTGTACGCTTCGTGCGTGGCTTAACAACGAGTTTATAACTAGTAACTTCACGACTGATGAGCAAGACAAGATTGTGGAGGTAACGAACACTAACCCCAATAATGGAAGTGTATCCGGCGGAAATGATACGAGTGATAAAATGTTCCTGTTGAGTATTGATGAGGCAAACAGTTACTTCATTGATGGCGATGATCGAAAGTGTACGCTATTGTCAAACAATTCCAACATTAGTTGGTGGCTTCGGTCGCCCGGTCGTGATGATCGTTGTGCCGCAATCGTCTATGTTGATGGCTCGGTCAGTGCTGATGGCTCCATTGCCTTCCCCGGCGGTGTTCGAACTACAGCTACGGTATTCGCCCCGCTTTCTGGTTGAATCTTTGATCATGAATAAATTAACGCAGAGGTCGTTGTTAGCCTGTACTAGGACATAACAATCGCGCGTTTACTTACGACATCGAACAGATTTTGATCTCACTACGATTAGTGGCGGTGTCGTAATTTTTCTCCTGAAAGTTAGCTAGAAAGCCCCTGACTTTAGGCCAAGATTCAAATTTTGTTACTGTATAAATCTCTCTAGCTGTCCTAAAATTTCACGTGTCATAACTAGCATTCTTTGACCGATCCACGGCGATAACAAAACTATGCACAAGAACACGGCCAAAATTTTCGGGATAAAGATTAGCGTTTGCTCCTGAATAGACGTAGCTGTCTGTAGAATACCGATTAATAAGCCTATGACCATTGCTGTTAGTAATATCGGCAGAGTTACAGAGATCATAGTCCAAATTGCTCCCGTGAGTATATCCGAGAGACTTAACGCTGTAAGATTCATTGATTGATTTCTCCTTTAGGGTACGTTAGTGAAACTTTTCAATACGCTCATCACAACCAAGTTCCAACCATCAGCCATAACGAACAACAAAATCTTGAACGGCAACGAGATCATCATAGGCGGAAGCATCATCATACCCATTGCTAGTAAAATACTCGATACGACCATATCCACGACCATAAACGGAATGTAAATCACTACACCCATTTGAAACGCTGTCTTGAGTTCGCTTAACATGAACGCCGGAATTAATACACGTGTTGGGACTTCTGATTGATTTGCGGGACGTTGAGAGTCTGACATTGAGATCATGAGCGACAATTCTTGCTGCCTAGTGTACCTGAACATAAATTCACGCACGGGATTAATGGAGTTCTCCCAAGCTTGCTCTGCTGTAATGTTGCCTGACAAGTAAGGGTTCAAAGCATTATCGTAAACTTGAGTCCAGGTCGGGTACATTGTGAACATGGTTAAGAATAACGATAGGCCGGCTATAACTTGCTGCGGGGGAGATTGTTGAAGACCTATAGCGCGTTGAACGAAGCCTATTACGATTATGATTCGCGTGAAACTCGTTACCATTAACAAAATCGCGGGCACGAGACTTAACACAGTCATCAATGCCAAAATCTGGAGCGTTAAGGCAACATCACGTGGCGAATCGGCTTGGCCCACTCCTAACGTTAAGGCGGGTAAAGGGATTGTCCCGGATAATTCTGGAGCTCTTGGGGGATTGAGAATTGCGGCAGAAGCAATAGAATTGCAGTTAAGAATCAGGATTGCAAGCAGAAAAATTTTAATCGCAAGTTTTATTCCATTCCTCATAACTCCACCTTCCCATTAAACATGTACCCCCGGGGCCAAGAGTAAAAGCTAACACATCAGGGCCGCAACGAACGACAAAAAATATATCCCTGACACTTAAGCGCAGGGACGTTAAGATTTCTACATTAGAATTGCTTTTAGGGATTATGTGATTTTTCTTGACGTACTTAACTATTAACAGAGCACACAACGACATTATTACTAATGCGGCTAAGGCTCGTATCACATAAGACGTAAGATTGACGTCACTGTAAACCGGAATTTTATGACAACACCTTTGTGATGGCTTCAACGACTCTTTCTGGCTGGAATGGTTTGACGATGAAGTCATTAGCTCCGGCTTGAATAGCTTCGATAACCATAGGCTGCTGTCCCATTGCCGAGACCATTACGATTTTCACGCTTGGGTCAAGAGCTTTGATTGCTTTAACTGCGTCTATACCGTTCATTTCCGGCATAGTTATATCCATTGTAATAATGTCGGGTTTGTATTTCTGGAAGGCTGCTACTCCGGCCTTACCGTTTTCTGCTTCAGCGACAACCTCGAAATCGTTTTTCGTGAGAATATCCTTCAACATCATTCGCATAAATGCCGCGTCGTCAACTATTAAAACTTTTTTTCCCATTCCTGAAAACTCCCCTGAATTAAGATTTGTATAATTTAAGCTGCATTATAACACAACACGAAATTTTTAGACTTGATAGAAATTCCATTAACGTTTGAAATAAATTGCGAGTTATCGGATAATGATTAGCAAACCGCCTGGGAAGCTCAGACGGACTGAATGTTAGGACTTACTGAAAGAGGGATTATGACTCCCACCTCAATAAATCCTACAAGGACGGAAAATTAATTAGCGCTTAATTTCACGGATTGAATCCGTACAAGCTCGATTAGGGTTTGTACGAATTTTATTATGTTATATAACGTACTTGATATTTCGTCCCAAAGCTTTGAGATACTTCTTGAACTTCTCCGGGATCTCTTTGCCCCTGTAATACACTTTTATCATTCCCTTTTTCACGTCAACACTTTCTATACTGTAATGACTCCCGAAATTTTTCACGGCTATCATTGCGGCCAAGTATTCGACTTCTGAAGGCGGCTTTCCAAAACGGTCGCGTATCTCGTTCATGAGGCTATCAAGTTCATCGAGGCCAATTGCGTTTATTATGCGTCTGTAGGTCGTGATTCTAACGTCGTCTTGTGGAATATAATTTTCTGGGATAAATCCGTTGCCCCTGTCCGAAGTTATATTCACTACTTTGTTCTCTTGAATGCCGCGTAATTTGTTGAGTTCCTGTTCCAACATTTTGAAGAACAAGTGATAATTTCCGCTTCTGGTGTTGCCATGCTGTTGAGTGCCGCCGATTGTCCCTCCGCCTCGAATATCTAAATCACGTCTTGCGATCTCATAGCCCGATCCTAAATCCGTCATAGTTGAGATAGCTTCAAGCCTGTCAGTAGTCTCTTGAGTCAGGGCAAGTTTTTCAGGGTAGAAGAAGTACGCAAAAGCTTTTTCGCCGCGTCGTCCGACTCGTCCTCTTAACTGATACATTTGAGCTAGGCCAAGTTCTTCAGCATTGTCTATTATGATAGTGTTAGCTCGTCCAACGTCAAGCCCGCTCTCTATAATCGTTGTAGCCAGCAAAATATCTATCTTGCCCGCGTAAAATTCAAGCATTGTAGCCTCAAGTTCCTTCTCCGGCATTGCTCCATGAGCCTTCTTGATTGTTGCTTCAGGAAAAAACGCACATAACATCTTTTCGTAATCGGGCATTCGTGAAATCTTGTTCGAGAGAAAATATACTTGGCCGCCCCGGTTTAACTCGTAAGTAATTGCGCGTCGAATCGTCCCGGGATTCCATTTACCTGTAAAAGTCGCTACGGGTAATCTATCTTCAGGAGGAGTCGAGAGCACCGAAATAGTTCGAAGGCCGCGTAATGACATTGCAAGGGTACGGGGAATTGGAGTCGCTGAAAGGCTCAAAATATCAACGCTTCCGTAAGTCTGCTTGAGTCCTTCTTTGTGCATAACCCCGAATCTATGTTCCTCATCAATTATCAATAAGCCCAAGTTCTTGAACTCTACGCCCTTCTGCAAAAGTTTATGAGTCCCGATTAATATATCAATCTTGCCTTCTGATACTGACTTCAGAGTCTCTTTAGCCTGCTTGGCCGACACAAAACGCGATAATAAACCTACGTTAATTGGGAAACCTGATAAGCGCGATTGAAATGTTGCGTAATGTTGTTGAGCTAGTATAGTTGTAGGGACAAGGACACAAACCTGAAAGCCCGACATTATCACACGAAAAGCCGCCCTCAAAGCTACTTCAGTTTTCCCGAAACCGACATCACCAACTAAAAGCCGATCCATTGGGTAATTGCTGGATAAGTCTTTCATGATCTCATCAATCGCCTTCAATTGGTCAGCAGTCTCGTTAAATGGGAAAGCCTTCACAAAATCCTCGTAAGAATTATCAGGTTC
>CAJOGG010000075.1:6824-15749 GCA_905234205.1 uncultured Synergistales bacterium
TGCTCTGCTCGTTCTTGAGTCTTCTGTGAGTTCTTGCGCCAAGTCTTGCCCTTGAGGTTATCAAGCTTTGATATTTCGCTCTCGTGTTCATTTATGCCGGTTAATTTATTTGACTGCAACACGGGAATCAATAATCGTTGGTCGCCCGCAAATTCTATTACAAGCATATCCATTTGTACGCCGGACGCATTTATGGTTTCTATGCCTCGGAAAATTCCTGTCCCGTAGTCGTCGTGAATGACTAGTTGGCCCGGTGAAAGTTGTTCGCTATCGTTCCATTCGTTGGGGGTGTGCCATTGATTTATTGAGATATTAGCGTTGATTCCTGATAGCTCCCTGTCCGAAATGAAAGCGCGCTTTGAAGACTTATCAATGAAACCGGCCGATAAAGTCCCTAAATGAATCTCATAAGGCAATTTCTGAAACACCGGGTTATTCGTGAAGACTTCAATTTTAAAATCGCTACGTTCTAAGTCTGCACAGATTCGCAAAATATTTTCGGGGCTGCCCTTAAAAGCTGGAAGAGGTTCGGTTGCTAGTTCAACGTCAGATTTCGCGGGATTGTTCGTGACTCTGATAATTGGGAACACCGCTAACTCATGAAAAACTTTGTCCCACAAACTTATCTCTGAATCGGCGTTAATCTCGTTATAAATTTCGTTCCATAACCATGTAAATGACTCCGCTTGAGCTTCGATTTTCTCTGCCTCGTTAAGAATAACCATAGTATCATCTGGCATAAGCTCTATTGGGTGAACAATCTTGGCTTCGTTCATTCCATGTAAAACTATTTCATTAAGGGCCATTAACTCATGACTGCTCTTTTGTGTGTCAGGGTGAAAAGCTCCTATGCGTTCAATCTCTTCATCAAAAAATTCAATTCTCAATGGCAATGCGTAACCCGGATCGTAAACGTCAAGAATAAAGCCTCGTTGAATATATTGTCCTGGTGCCCAAACTAGATTTGAACGTTTATAGCCGGCACTCTCAAGCCAAATTTTTAATTGTTCAGCGTCAAATTTTTGTGCTCGTTTGATAGTGAGTTCAGATTTCCCCAACATACACACTGACATTAAAGCTCCTGGAGTTGTCGTCAAGATTCCTTGTTGTTCAGTCCAACGTCTTATAGTTTCTCCACGTTCAAGCAATAACGCCCTGTAATTTGTGCTATGGGGACTCAATGGCAACTCGTTAAGCATGAATATATTCAAGTCCGGGTGCAAAGTTTTATAGTCCTGTAAGAACGTAGCAGCCTGTAAAGTATCGGGAAATATTGCCAAAGTATGTGCACGAGTGTGAGATACAAAAGCTCTCGCAGAGAGTCCGGCACGCTCTAAGATAACTTTGTTACGCAACGAACGATTTATAGTTTTGATTATGGGTCTAGTATTCATAAATTGTGAAAGGTCTCCGATGTGTCAAAAATTGCTTAGATTATAACACGCTCCCTTATCGCAAGAATATCATCGCGTAAATATCTGACATAGCATTTCTAAACGTTGGGTAAAATTTCAAGTTCATCATCACGAATATAGCCGCCCTGAATAAATTTCTCTTTGCTAACATTTTCTTACGGCGTTCCATAAAGCTTAGCTTATCGCGCAAAAGTTTTTGATTTCGTCGTGAGATATAGAGCTTTTCGGAGGCATTAAGAATTTCGTGGTAAATTTTTTCGTCCCTTGTTATCCATTCCATGCGCTCATTAATTGTTGGGTAGGCTGAAAGTTTTTTGCCCGTTACTGTTCCTTCGTGACGTATCCAGTATGAAAGCTGCCGGTTAATCAAGTACAGCGAGTCAGAGACAACAGCATAAATCCAGAGCATTGCGTCGTGATAAATTCCCTCAATGTCAAACTCGTTGAACATGCCTATCATTTCGCGCCTGAAACAATAAGTACAACCCGGTCTCACGGGATCAAGCCAACAATTTTCAAGCTTATATTGGACAACTTCACCATCATTTCGGCCAAGATTCTTAAGCGTGTTTGTGTTGATTAATTCACCGTTGTAAATGGGAATGTAATTTGAGATTAATAGCCTTATTTCCGGGTAGTCCTCCAACGTTTTCACCATAACTTGAATTTTATCTGGCAGCCATTCGTACATGTGAATACATAATCCCCCGTGCATTTCGATAAAGCTAGCCTAAAATTTTTGCTTAGACCTACGTTATTTTCATTGCGATAGACTTTCCAGCCCTCAAGCTCATAATCACTTATATACTTTTCACAAAATTCATATGTGCCATCAGTGGAGCAATCGTCGCTTATTATCACTTCATCAGGCGTTCGAGTCTGTGCCCTTATCGAGTCAAGCTGTTTACCTATCCATTTCACACCGTTGTACGAGGCAATAACAACCGAGACACGAGAATTTTCCAGCACCAAAAATTTTGTCATGCTCCACTATAGGAAGAAGTAACGTATCACGAATAACAATCCAACCAACGCGCCCGCCAGGACTCCGAAAAATATAATATCGCCGAAAAATGATAGGCTCGCTGAATTTTCTTTCTGTTGCTGTTCTGTCTCTTTAACCTTTATCTTAATATCTTTGGTTATCGTTACAACGCCGCGGATCTCATCACTAATCTTGACGTACAAAAATTTTTTGCCCACAGTCTCCTTGATTTCGTCAACTGGGAATAATGGCTCTATGTTGTTTTCGTCGAGATATTTTTTGACAAGTGCGCTTGTGCCTTCACCGTCAATTCCTACCGCGATAATATCCCCTGGCATTATGCTCGATGAAGCTTTTCCGCGTACAGGATCAAGAACTGGTGTACACATAATAAGCGTACCTTCAAAGTTTCCGTCTTTCTTGGCCTCTTCCTTGTCTTTCTCTTCCTGCTCTGATTTCTCGCGCTCTTCCTTCTCTTTTTGCTGCTTGGCTAACTGTTCCGGACTTGGTGGCAAAGGCTTAATGATTTTAGCGCGTTCGAGTTCGTTACGTGCCACGGGTTCGACATCAGTTACTGCACTGAATACACATTGCGCTGTGTTCTCAAAACTTCGTCGGAAAATGCTCTCAAGTTGTCTTACTTTAACTTTAGTGTAATTCTCAAATAGTTTGCGCTTTTCATCAACAGTCAAGATCCCCTTCAACTGCTCCTGAAACTTTTCGCCCCAGTCTTTATCGAGCGGACCGAATTGTGGCAATCTCTTTACGAACGTTCGCCAATCCTTAAAGGGTTCAACCATAACTCCCGAAGCACAAGGTTTAGCCAGCCAGAAAACCTGAAACACTGTCTTACCCGTTCTACCCTCAAACACAACGCAAAAACCTCCCCCCATATCTCCGCGACTTGGTAAAAACGTTGACTTAAGCGCAAGAAATTCGGGAGTGTTCTTCTTTTCCGGCTCTGGCGGTGTAGGTTCAGGATCAGGACGTTTAGCAGCCTGTTCTGCAATATCTGTTACGTCTGTGAATTTAATTTCATCTGGCACGGTAAACTTTCCTCCATGAAAATATGCTTGTGAATTATTGAGAATTATAGCCCGTCAAATATTTATGTGCAAACTTTCGCCACTATGCATAACCCTATGATAAAATTCACGCATCAAAATTTTGAGCCCCCTCGTTTATGAAACTTTTTCAACTACATTTTCAACTACAAAAACTCGCGATTTATTTAGCTCTCACAAGACTTCACGAAGATAAAATTTTTAATAACATTTAAGGCTTTCGAGCAAGAAATTTTTGCATGACTTACGCAACGATTTTTATCAGAGATTCATTATAATATGCACATTTCACTCGACTATAACATTTCGGAATCCCTCGCGTAAAAAACGCGTTGGACATAAATAATTTATTCAGGAGGTATTTAATTTATCATGAAGAAGCATGTTGTAATTTTAGCAGCAGCAGTTCTCGTAGTATCAATCATGGCAGCTTATGCCGCAACAGACGCTCTTGTCGGAGCATGTATCTACAAGTTCGATGACACGTTTATGACCGGTGTACGTAACGCAATGAGAGCCGAAATGGAACGCCAGGGCGGAGAGCTTGAAATCGTTGACAGCCAGAACCGTCAGCCAATGCAGAACGACCAAGTTGACGCGTATATTTCAAAAGGTGCAAACGCTCTTATCGTCAATCCCGTTGACCGTACAGCTGCAGAGCCCCTCATGAATAAAGCCAAGGCCGATGGACTTCCAATCGTATTCATTAACCGTGAGCCTTACGCAGAAGTCATGAACGCTTACGACAAAATCTGGTACGTTGGAGCAAAAGCTGAAGAGTCCGGCACACAGTCAGGTCAGATTATCGTTGACTACTTCAAAGCTCACCCTGAAGCAGACAGAAACAAGGACGGCAAAATCCAGTACATCATGATCCGCGGCGAACAGGGACATCAGGACGCTACACTTAGAACTGAATATTCAACAAAGGCTATTAAAGATGGCGGCTTTGAGATCGTTGAGCTTGGTAATGACACAGCTAACTGGGACAAAGTTCAGGCGACCGACAAAATGAAGGGCTTTATTTCTGCAGTAGGTGTTGACGCTATCGAAGCAGTACTTGCTAACAATGACGATATGGCACTCGGCGCAATCGAAGCTCTTAAAGCTGAAGGCTACAACCTTGGTGACGCAAGCAAATATATTCCTGTCGTAGGAGTTGACGCTACAGCCCCGGCTCTCGAGGCAATGAGCAAAGGTGAAATGCTTGGGACAGTTCTTAACGACGCTGATAACCAGGGAATCGCAGCTGTGAAAGTCGCTGTAGTGGCTGCTGATGGCGGAGAAGTTACAGAGCAGTCAATAGGCTATTCAATCACTGACGGCAAATACATTTGGATCCCTTATCGTCCTGTAACAGTTGAGAATTACAAAGAGTTCATGAAATAGTGAATCATCACGTGGCCCCCGTTGAACATGGCGGGGGTTTTGTTTATGACAGAGAGGTGAAATTTTTTGCGAAAAGTTTTTACACTGACATTGCTACTTATTCTTATCCTTACAATTTCAGCACAAGCTAACGAGATTAACATAGGCTCATGTATTTACAGGTTCAACGACGCTTTTATGTTGCGCTTCAGAAATGCTATGACCGAACAAAGCGATAAGCTCGGGGCAAAAATCACAATGGCTGATGGCCAAGACGACCAGACTACACAAGACGCTCAAATAGACGAATTTATCTCTAACGGCGTGAATGTCTTGATCGTTAATCCAGTTGATCGTATGGCTTCACAGGCAATCATTGACAAGGCCAAGGCCGCTAATATCCCGGTCGTGTTTATCAACAGAGAGCCTACTCCGGAAATGTTGGCAAGCTACGAGAAAGCTTACTACGTTGGAGCAAAGGCTGAAGAGTCAGGAACACAATCAGGCGAATTAATAGCAACGTACTTCAAGACACACCCCGAAGCTGATAAGAATCACGACGGCAAATTACAGTTTATCCTCCTCAAAGGACAAAACGGACATCAAGATATGATTCTGCGTTCGAAGTATTCCGTTGAGGCCATTAAGAACGCTGGTATCGAGCCGGTAGAAATCGCAAGCGCGATCGCAAATTGGGACAAACTTCAAGCTATGAACATCATGAACGCCTTCGCAATGTCAATCGGTCCGGAAAATATCGAGGCTGTTATCGCGAATAATGACGAAATGGCATTAGGGGCAGTCGAGGCTCTCAAAGCTAACGATTACAACAAAGGTGACAAAGATTTATATATCCCTGTCGTAGGAGTTGATGCAAACGCTTCAGCACTTGAGGCTATGGACAAAGGCGAAATGCTCGGGACAGTTTTGAATGACTCTGACAATCAAGGCGCGGCTGCTGTGAAATTGGCTGTGGCTCTTGCGAATGGAAGCGATATAAATTCAACGGGCTACGAAATTACAGACGGCAAATATATCTGGATACCTTACCAGAAAGTTACGAGAGGTGAGAACAAGTGAGCGAGTATTTACTCGAAATGAAGAACATAACAAAGACTTTCCCCGGCGTTAAGGCTCTTGATAACGTTCAGCTTAATGTCAGAAAAGGGACTGTTCACGCTCTTATGGGGGAGAATGGTGCAGGCAAGTCAACGTTGATGAAATGCTTATTCGGAATCTACAATCCTGACGGCGGAGAAATTTTCCTTGAGGGCAAAAAAGCTAACATTCATTCAGCTCGTCAAGCAATGGATCAGGGAATAGCAATGGTACACCAGGAATTACACCCGATTCGCTTCCGTTCAGTCATGGAAAACGTATATCTAGGACGCTTCCCCGGCCACATGGGAGTTGTTGACCACAAAGCAATGTACGATAAGACTAAGGCTTTATTTGACGATTTAGAGCTTGACGTTGACCCACTGGCACTCGCTGGTGAACAATCCGCGGCAATTCTTCAGATGATGGAGATAGCCAGGGCCGTTGACATGAAGGCAAAAATCATAATCCTTGATGAGCCTACTTCGTCATTATCTGATAGAGAGGTCGAACACCTTTTCAAGATCGTTAATCGTTTACGCTCGCAGGGAGTTGCATTCGTATATATCTCTCACAAAATGAAGGAGATACTCGAAATTTCCGATGAAGTTACGATTATGCGTGATGGTCAGTATGTTGGAACTTGGCCGGTAGTTAATAAGGAGACTGGCGAGAAACTAACAAACGATTTCATCATCAAGCAAATGGTCGGGCGCGAAATGACTAACCAATTCCCACCACGTGAAGGCAAGCCAAGCGCTGAAGTAGTTCTGAAAGTTGAGCATGTGTGTTCACCGTTGAGAAAATCTTTCCAGGACGTTAGCTTTGAGTTACACAAGCAGGAAATTTTGGGTATAGGTGGACTCGTCGGAGCACAGAGGACTGAATTTGTTGAGGCTTTGTTCGGTTTACGTAGTATTGCGTCAGGAAATATCTTGCTCAATAACGCCAGCTACACTTCCAAGAATCCAGGTTTCGCGAAATCAAAGGGCCTTGCACTCTTGACAGAAGAACGACGCGCCACGGGAATATTCGGAATCCTTCCTATACTTGAGAACACAGTTATAGCCAACCAAAGAAATTACGCGCACTTAGGAATCTTGAATCAACGCAAAATGTTAGAAGAAGCTGACAGGGAATGCAAGAAACTCAACGTCAAGACTCCATCACTTCAGACTTTGATTCAAAACTTAAGCGGAGGAAATCAACAGAAAGTCTTAATAGCGCGTTGGTTGCTAACGAACTCGGATATTCTCATTCTTGACGAACCCACAAGAGGTATAGACGTCGGGGCCAAGTACGAAATTTACAACATCATGCTTGAACAAATTGCTCAGGGACGTTCGATAATAATGATCTCGTCGGAAATGCCGGAATTAATGGGAATGAGCGATCGTATCATGGTCATGTGTGAAGGACGCGTTACGGGCTTCTTGAACAAAGGCGAGTACAGTCAAGAAAAAATCATGGCGCTTGCTACACAGTTTGCGGCTCACGGAAAAGACTCATCAGCAGCGTAAAATTTTGTAAAGGAGAAAAAGTTTTATCATGGCAGAGAATAAATCAAAACGTTTGTTCACGATTGCAGGGCTTGTGATTTTGGCCTTGGGTATTGTGCTTTATTTCGCGAAGGCTCCGTTGGGACTCAACCGAAAAATTTATGACCTCCCAATATTCTTGATCATCATCGGCGTATGCTTTGCTCTCAAAGGCTTTATGGCTAAACCAGTCGTCAATGAGCTCAACAAAGTTTCGTTCGGAGAATTTCTGACTAACAACGCGATCTTATTAGCAATGCTTGTGCTTGTGGTTGTGATTTGTATATTGCAGCCTCGTTTCATGCAGATAAGAGTTGCGCTTGACATTCTCACACAGTCTTCAACGAAATTAATTATGGCGTTGGGAATTTGCTTCACGTTGTTAATCGCTGGTACAGACTTGAGCGCGGGCCGTATGGTCGGATTAGCGGCGGTTGTTTCAGCCTCAATGATGCAGACTGCGACATATGCCAACAGATTCTTCCCGGATCTTCCACAAGTTCAAGTGTGGCTGCCTATAGTTATCGCTATCGTTGCTTGTATGATCTTCGGCGCGTTAAACGGATTCTTGGTTGCGAAATATGACATGCACCCATTCATAGCTACGTTGGCTGTACAGGTTATCATTTACGGAGCTTGCTCACTGTATTTCGATATGCCCCCCAACAATTCACAGCCAATAGGAGGAATCAGAGCAGACTTTGCACAACTTGGCCAAATGAGATTATTTTCTGGAGCATTCAAGGGGTTCCCGGGCATAAGCATTCTTATTCCTATAGCTATTGTGATTTGTATTGTGATCTGGTTCATTCTCAATAAAACAGTGTTCGGCAAAAACGTTTACGCGATCGGTGGCAACAGAGAAGCAGCAGTTGTCGCGGGTATCAACGTCTTCAGAAACATCATGGGAATATTCATTCTCGCATCATGCTTATACGGTATCGCAGGTGTCTTAGAGGCAGCCAGAACGGCAGGAGCTACCAACAATTACGGTAACGGTTACGAACTTGACGCTATCGCGGCTTGTGTTGTCGGTGGTGTATCACTTAATGGCGGTATCGGAAAAGTTGGCGGCATAATCATGGGCGTGTTGATCTTCACGATCATTCAATACGGCCTTCAGTTTATCAACGTCTCCCCAATGTGGCAGCAGGTTATCAAAGGTGTAATCATAGCTGTAGCTGTTGCAATCGACCTCACGAAATATCGCAGAAAGTAGTTAGCACACAATATATTACAACTCCCCTTTCGATTCGTCGGAGGGGGAAATTTTTATGACACTATGACTTTATCAGAATACATTAAGCAAATTAACGCTTTATCATCAACCACTGACAAGGGCACAAAGTTTGAAGCTCTATGCTTATATTTTTTGCGTTACGATAAATTATTCAAGGCTCGTTTCTCGGATTTATGGCTGTGGGACGATTGGCCAGAACATAATACTCATGATACAG